>NZ_JACLQK010000004.1:0-170466 GCF_016648645.1 Streptococcus sp. 22.1
AAATAAGTTAAAATATATACTGTTTAGACTTAAAGTATTAAAACTGGCTTTCAGTATTCAAAACATTTTCTGATATGATTTAGGAGTCTATTTTGAAATATTCTGTTATTATTCCAGTTTATAATGTTGAGAAATATATTGACCGTTGTTTAAAAAGTATTATTTCTCAGAACTATGATGACTTGGAAATTATAGTGGTAGACAATGGGTCTACGGATAGTAGTGGCAGTATTTGCGATACTTATGCTAACGAGTACTCAAATATCTCAGTCTATCATATTGAGAACCACGGTGTTGGTTCGGCACGTAATTTTGGCTTGTCCAAAGCCAGGGGAGAGTTTATCTACTTCGTTGATAGTGATGATTATCTTGTTGGTAATCTCTTTGCTGATTTTGCTGATAAGCTAGTGTTAGATATGGATTTGGCTGTTTTTAGTTATTACAATTCTTTTGAGGAAGATTTAACTGAGAAGCAGCGTACTGAAAAGTCACTTCCATTTAAAGGGAATTACGACAAGGATGGTTTTATCAAGATATTTAAAGAACTATTCCTATCGGATATGCTTTACACAGTTTGGAATAAGATATATCGCAGAGAATTTCTTCTTGAAAATAACCTCTCTTTTGAGCAGTATGAGTTAGGTGAAGATGTCCGCTTTAATCTTGATGTTTATCGTGAAGTCAACAAGATTTATCTTTCTCAAGATTCCTACTATGTTTATGTCATTGGTAGAAAAGGTTCTGCTATGTCGGGCTATAAACCCAAGCGTCTTCAGTATCAGCTTCAAGAATTGAAGATGGTTGATGATCTACTTTCTGACTGGAATTTGAATAGTTCAGGTTTTGATAAAACAATTAAGTCACGAATCTTAATGAGTAATATTTATAATATCTCCAAACAAAATACTCAAGTCAGTATAAAGTTAAAATATGTAAAGGATATTTGTGAAAATAAAGTCATCAAATCATTTATTTATACAGAAGAAAACGATTTGAAACCTTTCATAAAATATTTACTAAAACATAAAATGTACCGTACTGTTCTGTTTCTTAAAAAGGTTCAGGCGTTAATTAAAAGGAGTTAAAATGTTTCGTATTGAAGCAGAAAAATTATTAGTTGGTTTTGTATTAGCATTTATAGTAGCTGTAGATATGTTAGGTACAACTATGTTAGGTAGATTGGTTCCAACTATACCGAGTTCTATATCTGTACTTGTTTCTTTATGTTTGTTAATTCGTTTTAAAGACATTAAGAAATTTTCTATAAACTACTTGATTTTTGCACCTTTACTTCTAATTGTAGGCTTTCTTGTTGCTTTACAAATGAAGAATTATAGTTTCCTTGCTTATATGATTTTGCTTGTTTCTTTATATGATATGGACATGGATTTTATTTTAAAAGTCTATAGTGCAGTAGTGATTCCCTTTATATTAGGAACTGTACTATTATCATTAGTTCATGTTATTCCAAACTTGCAGTTCATACAAATGAGAAATACAGGTGTTGTGACCAGAAACTCATTTGGCTTCATTTATCCAACGGATTTTGCATCACATTGTTTTTATTTATATGTTGCTTTATGTTATCTAAATAGAAATCGTTTCCTTATTACCCGTTCAATTTTAGGATTAGGTCTTGCAGCATTTATTATTAAGTTTTGTGATGCTCGTTTGAATGCAATGTCTATTGTAATTTCAATCCTTATATTTGCTTTCTTTTATTTCAATAAAAATAAACATCGTATGATTTTTGGCATACTTCCAGTATCAATTTTAGCGTCATCTGGGATTATGTATTACTTAACGAAAAACTTTACATGGTCAAGTCCATTCTATGTTGCCGCTAATAATTTGGTTAGTATGCGGTTGAGACTAGGAAACGATGCCTTAAAAACTTATGCTGTACGTTTGTTTGGTAACCCAGAGGTAAAATTTATCGGTTACGGTGGTAAGACGGAATCAGTCTTAAGTTATAACTATGTAGATTCCTCATATATTCAGATGTTGTTCTATTATGGAAGTGTTGCAGTAATTCTTCTGGTTATATTATATTTAGTAAGATCTTGGGTTATCTATCGACAAGGAAATTACTTGATTTTAACTTTACTATCTTTGATTACATGGAATTGTATGATTGAAGCATTTTGGATTAGACCATCGTACAACATCTTTTTCTACATTTTATTTGCATCTACGACACTAGGAATTGCAAGTAAAAATGGGAGAGTAGAATGAAAGTTTTAAAAAATTACGCCTACAATCTTTCCTATCAATTACTGGTAATTGTTTTACCAATCATTACGACACCTTATGTTACTAGGATTTTTAGTTCAAAGGATTTAGGTACTTATGGTTACTTTAATTCGATTGTGACCTACTTTATTCTTTTGGCAACTTTAGGTGTTGCTAACTATGGTACTAAGGAGATTTCAGGACATCGAAAGGATATTCGTAAAAATTTCTGGGGTATTTATACCCTCCAATTGATTGCGACTATTTTGTCTCTTGTCTTGTATACATCATTATGTTTGTTCTTTCCTGGTATGCAAAATATGGTGGCTTATATCTTAGGATTAAGCTTGATATCGAAAGGAATGGATATTTCTTGGTTATTCCAAGGTTTGGAGGATTTTCGTCGTATTACCGCAAGGAATACAACGGTAAAGGTTTTAGGAGTTATTTCTATCTTCCTTTTTGTGAAAACACCTGGTGATTTGTATCTCTATGTTTTCCTATTGACCTTCTTTGAATTGCTTGGGCAATTAAGTATGTGGTTACCAGCGAGACCTTACATTGGAGAACCACAATTTGATTTATCCTATGCTAAGAAACATCTTAAACCTGTTATTTTGCTATTTCTCCCTCAGGTTGCCATTTCACTATACGTGACTTTGGATCGTACGATGTTGGGTGCCTTGTCATCTACCAATGACGTCGGTATTTATGACCAGGCATTGAAGATTATCAATATCCTCTTAACACTAGTGACGTCTTTAGGTAGTGTAATGCTTCCTAGGGTATCTGGTCTTTTATCTAGCGGAAATCATAAGGCCGTTAACAAGATGCATGAGTTGTCTTTCTTGATTTATAATCTTGTGATTTTCCCGATAATAGCAGGTCTCTTGATTGTTAATAAGGACTTTGTGAGTTTCTTCCTAGGGAAAGATTTCCAAGAGGCTTATCTTGCCATTGCTATTATGGTCTTTAGGATGTTCTTTATCGGTTGGACGAATATTATGGGAATCCAGATTTTGATTCCACACAATAAACATCGTGAGTTTATGCTCTCTACGACTATTCCGGCTGTTGTCAGTGTTGGACTTAATCTCTTGTTAATTCCTCCATTTGGCTTTGTCGGGGCCTCAATTGTATCAGTTTTAACAGAGGCTTTGGTATGGGTTATTCAATTGAATTTTTCAAGGAGATTCATCAAAGATGTGTCAATCCTTCCAGCCATGTCAAAAATTATCTTAGCATCAGTTGTCATGTACCTTGGACTCTTTGTCTTTAAGATGTTTGTTCAATTGAAACCAATGCTAAATGTAGCAGTAGATGCTCTTGTCGGTGCTATCATTTATATCGTCTTGATTATTGTCTTACGTGTCGTTGATATGAAAGACTTGAAGCAACAGTTAATGAAAAACTAAGGAGAAAAATATGTACGATTATCTTATCGTTGGTGCTGGTTTGTCTGGAGCAATCTTCGCACATGAAGCTACAAAACGTGGCAAAAAAGTAAAAGTGATTGACAAGCGTGATCACATCGGTGGCAATATCTACTGTGAAGATGTTGAAGGTATCAACGTTCACAAGTATGGTGCTCACATTTTCCATACCTCAAATAAAAAAGTTTGGGATTATGTCAACCAATTTGGTGAGTTTAATAACTATATCAACTCACCAATTGCTAACTACAAGGGCAGTCTTTACAACCTTCCATTTAACATGAATACATTTTATGCTATGTGGGGCACTAAGACTCCTCAAGAAGTTAAGGACAAGATTGCTGAGCAAACGGCTGATATGAAAGATGTTGAGCCTAAAAACTTGGAAGAACAAGCGATCAAGTTGATTGGTCCAGATATCTACGAAAAGTTGATCAAAGGATACACTGAAAAACAATGGGGACGTTCTGCAACAGACCTTCCACCATTTATCATCAAACGTCTTCCGGTTCGTTTGACTTTTGATAATAACTACTTTAATGACCGTTACCAAGGGATTCCAATCGGTGGTTACAATGTCATCATTGAAAATATGCTTGGTGATGTAGAAGTAGAACTTGGGGTTGACTTCTTTGCCAATCGTGAAGAGCTGGAAAGCTCAGCTGATAAAGTTGTCTTTACAGGAATGATTGACCAGTACTTTGATTATAAACATGGTGAGTTGGAGTATCGCAGTCTTCGTTTTGAACACGAAGTCTTGGATGAAGAAAATCATCAAGGAAATGCCGTGGTCAACTACACAGAGCGTGAGATTCCTTATACTCGTATCATTGAGCATAAGCACTTCGAGTATGGTACACAACCTAAGACAGTTATCACACGTGAATACCCAGCTGATTGGAAACGTGGAGATGAACCATACTACCCAATCAATGATGAAAAGAACAATGCCATGTTTGCTAAGTACCAAGAAGAAGCTGAGAAAAATGACAAGGTTATCTTCTGTGGACGTCTTGCAGACTATAAATACTACGACATGCACGTGGTTATTGAGCGTGCCTTGGAAGTCGTTGAGAAAGAATTTACTAGATGACACAAGAAAAGATTGATATCGTTGTTCTCTGGGTTGATGGTAGCGATCCAGAGTTTATCCGTGAGAAACAAGAAGTAACAGGCCAAATCTCAGTTTCTAATGAATTAGTTGATGGAGATTTAAGATACCGTGAATTTGGAATTTTTAATTACTGGTTTCGAATGATTGAAAAGCATGCTCCTTGGGTAAATAATGTTTACTTAGTCACCAATGGTCAAAAACCGGAATGGTTGAACTTGGATCATCCAAAACTTAGATGGATTACTCATAAGGAATTTATGCCTAAAGAGTACTTGCCTACCTATAATTCTGCGGCCATTGAGCTTAATCTCCATCGTATCGAAGGATTGTCGGAAAACTATCTCTATTTCAATGATGATGTGTACTTGATTAGAGATAGTCAACCTTCGGATTTTTATAAAAATGGTCAACCTAAGCTTTTTGCTGTATATGATGCTTTGGTTCCTTGGTCAGCTTATACAAATACATATTACAAAAATGTTGAGTTAATTTATCGTCATTTTCCTAATAAGAAGGCCCTAAAGTCCTCACCTTGGAAATTTTTTAACTACCGCTATGGGCATTTAGTTTTGAAAAACTTGCTACTTTTGCCATGGGGGCCGACTGGCTATGTGAACAACCATTTAGCTACACCAATGAAAAAAAGCACCTTGGCGAATTTATGGCAAATTGAGGGAGAAACCTTAGATAGAACGTCACGAAATAAAATTAGAAACTACGAAGTAGACGTTAATCAATATATCTGTCAGTATTGGCATATTGAAAGTAATCAGTTTTATCCTATATCAAAGAATTTTGGTGAAACGATAAATTTACATCAAATAGATAGGTTAGAGAGTATCTTTAAAGATAAACATAAAAAATTGCTTTGTGTGAATGATGAAGTTGACTTTAAAGAGGAGAATATCATTCGTTTTAAGGAAATCTTACAAGAACGCTATCCTGAAAAATCAGCTTTTGAAAAATGAGAAATAAGAGATGAAATACTATTTAAAAGAAGAATTTTTACACGATAACAATGTTAAAAATGCCGGTAATAAGGCACGGAATGATGTTGAAGAAATTGTAAAGAGAGAAGGTTATCAAGCCTTGGTTCTTTCAGTTGATAATTGGTACGAGATGAGTACACTTAAAGCACAGCTTCATAAATCTAAGGCTATTGGTCAGGCCTTGAATCAACTAAAGCAAGGTGATGAGTTACTTATTCAGTTCCCAATGCTTCATCATAGTTTTTTCACAACACATCATGTAAAGAAAGCACAGAAAAAAGGCGTAAAAGTTAATTTTATTATCCACGATTTAGAAGCTCTTCGTTATATCAATGTTGAGAATTTCCCATTGAAGCATAAGATTCGCATTCAAATTCAAGAATCAGGTCTTCTTGGTGCAGCTGATGGTATCATTGCCCACAATCCAATTATGAAATCTGTATTGGTAGATAAAGGGATTGCAGAAGATAAGATTGTCAGTCTTGGTATTTTTGACTATTTGATTCCAAATTTCCAAGAGAAGACGGGTCTTACAAAGAATCAGCCGATTATTGTGGCTGGTAATTTGGCTCAGGAAAAAGCTGGTTATCTTTACTCTCTTCCTGCAGAACCTGCTTATAACCTTTATGGTGTCGGCTTCGACGAAAGCAGAGCTCTTGAGAATGAGAACTACTTTGGTTCCTTCCTACCTGATGAGCTTCCTGCAGCCCTAGAGGGTGGTTTTGGGCTTGTCTGGGATGGCGACAGTGCTGAGACATGTAGTGGTGTTTTCGGCGAGTACCTTCGCTATAACAACTCTCATAAGGCGTCACTTTACTTGGCCTCAGGATTCCCGCTTGTCGTTTGGAAACAGTCAGCCTTATCTCATTTTGTGCTTGAGAACGGCTGTGGAATTGCAGTAGATTCTCTTCAGGATTTGAAGGCGACAATTAACAATCTTTCAGATACTGATTACCAAGATTTGGTTGAAAATACCAAGCGTGTCGGTAAAGGTATTCGTGATGGTCACTACCTACTTACTGCATTGAACAATTTAAAATAAGATAAAAAATCCTCAGTAAAATGAGGATTTTTTGCATTATTTGGAGACTTCAAACTGGTATTGGGTTCCTGGAACTTTTCCATTTGAATAGATTGCTTCAATATAGTCGTCATAAGTGATTGACTTGGATTTACCTGCTTTTACGAGCTCTGGATCACGCCATATATTTGGATCAGCAGCATTAGTATCACGCTTGGTGAGGTAGAGGTACTCAATATAGGTTCTATTGTCGACAAAGGCACCAGCAACCTTTTCCTTACCATTATCAGATCGCGTGTACATACGAGTCGTTCCACCACCATCTAGTAGGAAGGCAAGACGAATATTCGAGTAGCCTATATTTTTTAAAAGCTTATAGACATCTTCGTGATTCAAGCCCTTATTGAGGGAGTTGTGGCCATAGGTTTGGATAATACGGATAATACCATCATAAGTCTCTACGTAAATGGAACGAGCATTTGGTTGGTCAGGATCACCTTTTTCCCAGGTTTTATCTACTTTTTTATCTTTAATGAGAATACCAAAGGCACCTGTATCCCAACCGTTGCTTCCCATGTGGGTAAACATTTTAGCTGTGTCGATATTTGGATAGGTTCCAGCAGTGATATTATTTTGATCATCTCCATATAGAAGGCCTGTTTTTCCCAATTCGATTTCTTTTTGAGCGAAAGGACGATCTAGCCCTTCGTAAGACCAAAAACCAGAGTTAATAAGAGCAAGAGCTTCTCGCCGCTTAGCTTCGTACTTAATACTTTGCTCTGTGAGTTCAGGATTATTGTCTTCGGTTCTTCCTTTTTGTAGGACATACTTTCCGTCCTTCTTGAAGGAGAGAATCTGCATGTCTACATTTTTAATATTGCCTTTTTCAAGTAAGACAGACTGATCTAAGAGCTCTTTATTCTTTATGGTGAAGTTCAATCCATCCTTATTTGATGGGATGGAAAGTTTCTTAATATCTCGATTGTTGAAATAGATGGTGAGGTAGAGCAGTCCACCAACTATGGCACCTATCATTAGAAGAGAAAATAGTATTCTTAAAATATTCTTCAATTTCATACTATAATTATAAACAATCTAGGCTTACAAAACAATCCTAAGACCATTAAATATCCAAGAATAGTATCAGTTTTTCCTAGTATGGTACTGGTAAGCGTTTTCCAAAAGGGTTATAATAGGGATAAGTTAGTCAAGGAGGTGCTTTATGACCATTAAGGTGATTGCATCAGATATGGATGGAACATTTTTAGACGATAAAGGGAGCTATGATAAGGGGCGTTTTAGTCAGATTTTGGATGCCATGGCTGCGCGTGATATGCACTTTGTCGTTGCATCAGGTAATAGTATGAGTCGCCTTAAACCTATGTTTGCGGAGACTTTTGACCGCCTGCATTTTGTAGTCGAAAATGGTGGTTAGGTGGTTAGCTATGGCAAGCTTCTGTGTCAGGAGTTTATGGCATCAAATGATGTTGAAAACTTGCTAAGCTATTTTAATTACGATTTGTTAGATAAACCGACTATATTTAATGGGGCTAAATCTGCTTACATGCTATCAGGAACGAAACTACATTTTGGTAAAGAGATGATAACAGAAGAAGAGCAAGCCGCTATGGAAGCATCCATTCACCGTTTGAATAGGTTGGAGGATTTAGAGGATGATTTCATAAAGATTACCATGTTGCTGAGTCCTGAAGAGGCTAATCGTGTGTCACAGGCTTTTAATCGTGATTTTGATGGCAATCTAGTTGCTGTTCCCAGTGGTTTTGGTGCTATTGACTTCATTCAAAAAGGCATGCACAAGGCTTGGGGACTCAAGCAGCTTCTTAACCACTGGGACTTGTCTGAAAATAATGTCAAGGCTTTCGGTGATGGAGACAATGATCTTGAGCTCTTGCAAATGGCTGGCCGCTCTTATGCTATGGAAAATGCCAGTCCAGCTATTTTACAAGTGGCAGACCAAGTAGCACCGCATCATAAGGATCAAGGTGTCTTGACTATCTTAGAAGATTATTTAGGTTTATATTAAAAAAGGGTGGTAAAGTAATGAAATTATATTTAATGCGACATGGTGAGACATTATTTAATACACAAAAGCGTGTTCAGGGATGGTGTGACTCTCCCCTAACGGAAAATGGAATCTGTCAGGCAGAACAAGCTAAGCAGTACTTTGCGAAGAAAGGTATTTCTTTTGATGCTGTCTATTCATCTACGCAAGAGAGAGCAACTGACACGGCAAAGATTGTGGCGCCTGAGTACACTGTAATCCAGCTCAAGGGAATAAAAGAAATGAATTTTGGGTCTTTTGAAGCTCAACCAGAGCATCTCCTACCCAAACATCGTCCAGGTTCACGATCCTTTGAAGATCTCTTGGTCCCATACGGTGGCGAAGATATTCGCAAGGTTGGACAGAGAGTTTTAAAGACTGTTTTAGAAAAAGCAGAAGAACACACTAAAGATGGTGCTGAGAATCTCCTATTTGTCAGTCATGGGGCGGCTTTATGGGGATTAATCATTACCATGGACTTAGCCTTTCCTGAAGGAGTGCGTTTTGGAAATTGTAATATTTGTGTTTATGATTATAACCAAGGACAATTGGAGCTTCTTCAGGTGATTGATCCGATTTCTGGTTTAGAGGTAACATTATGAAAGAATTTTATTTAATGAGGCATGGAGAAACACGATTTAATGTTCAGCATAGGCTTCAGGGGGTCTGCGATGCCCCTTTGACGGAAGTCGGGATTGAACAGGCTAAAAAGGCTGGTCAATATCTAGCCAAGCAAGAGCCAATTTTTGATCATGTCTTTACGTCAACCTCTGAGAGAGCTAGCGATACTCTAGAAATTGTGACTGGACGAACAGATTATGAAAGACTTAAAGGTCTTAAAGGACAGGATTTTGGTGCTTTTGAAGGGCAGCCAGAGTATCTTACTCCTAAAACCTTACCTGATGGACAAGGCTATGGTGATTACTTTGTTCAATTTGGTGGCGAGAGTACGACCCAGGTTCGGGATCGTATGGAGTTGACGATTAGGGCCATCATGGAGAGTGTGGCCGATGGTTCTAAGTCCTTGCTGGTTAGTCATGGTCCATCTATTTTGCAATTCTGTAGACGTGTTTTAGACCCTGTTCCAGATATTCGTGGTCTTAAAAATTGTTGTATTTTACACTTTACTTATGACCAAGGTCAATTTGAACTGGTCTCAGTTTATAATCCAGTAGAAGAAGAGTATATCTATGGAGGTGAAGAATGACACGATTCTATTTAATGCGACATGGACAAACACTTTTTAACACACTTAATCGGATTCAAGGTTGGTGTGATTCTCCCTTGACTGAAAAAGGTCGGGACCAAGCTCGTCAGGTCCGTGCTTATTTTGAAAAACATGGTATGACATTTGATCAGTATTATTGTACGACAACTGAAAGAGCTTCTGATACCATTGAATTGGCGACTGGGCGTACTGATTATCAACGTGTTAAGGGGCTAAAAGAAATGCATTTTGGTATCTTTGAGGGTCAGCCAGAGTATCTTCATCCCAAGACATCTATAGTGGGGCATTTTGGTGACCACTATGCCCAGTTTGGTGGGGAAAGTCAAGATCAGTTCGTTGCGCGTGTGGTTGCGAGTGCAAAGGAAATAGTAGATAAGCATCCTGACCAATCTATTTTAGCTGTTAGTCACGCTGGAGCCTTGATGACTTTTCTTCATGCCGTGGAGCCAGAGCGGGCCTTTGAGTCGTGTCCAGGCAATTGTGCCATCTTAGTTTTTGATTACGATGGATCGAGCTTTCACTTTGTCAAACTTATTGATCCAATAGCTGATCAAGAGTTGGTGGAATTTTAGCGGCTTTCTATGATCAAAGATAGTAAGAAACCCTTTTTTAGTGTATAATGGAAGGGTATTTTAAATTTTGGAGTTCCTATGAAATTTACAAAAAATCAGTTCATTTGGTTGGCTGTCCTTTTTTTCAGCTGTTTCTTGATTTATACTTACTGGGAAACCGTTGTTTCAATTTGTAACACTATTTACATTGCCAGTCAGCCCTTCCTGGTTGGAGCAGGGATTGCCTTTGTGGTCAATATCCTGATGTCTTTTTATGAGAAGCTACTGGTCAAGTTTATTCCATTTGGTTTTATAGCTAAGATCAAGCGTCCTATTTCTTTGCTCTCGGCATTGGCGACCATTGGTTTGGTCTTTACTTGGGTAGTCTTCACTGTTCTTCCCGATTTGATTGACAGTATCAACACATTGATTAGTCAAGACCGTTCAGCTATTAATAATTTGATTAATTGGCTGCTTAAAAACAAGTCCTTGCAAAAAATTATTCAAGATCTTGGTGGTGTGACACAGGTTAGAGAGCTAATCAATAGCTACAGTGCTCAGTTGCTTCAACAAATCATGAATGGTTTGACAAGCTTCTTGACTTCGTTGACGAGTCTACCATCAACCTTGATTAATCTCTTTATTAGCATCGTCTTTTCTTGCTATGTCTTGGCCGGAAAGGAGAAACTTGGGAATCAGGTCAATCGTTTAGTAGACGTCTATTTAGGACGTTATGGTAAGACTTTCCACTATGTGGTCGCTATTCTCAATAATCGCTTCCGCAATTTCTTCGTTTATCAGTCGATTGAGGCTTGTATCTTGGGAACCTTGTGTTATATTGGGATGCGTATCTTTGATTTTCCATACGCCGCGACTATTTCTATCCTAATTGGCTTTTCAGCTATGATACCAGTTGTGGGGGCCTATATCGGTGTGACAATTGGTACCATCTTGATTATGACACACTCTGTGACCTTGGCACTTTTATTTGTTGCCTATGTGGTTATCTTGCAGCAGTTTGAAGGAAATCTCATCTATCCTTATGTGGTTGGTGGCTCTACCGGACTTCCTGGTATTTGGGTTATCTTCGCTATCACCATAGGTTCTGCTTTGGGTGGTATCTTGGGCATGTTGGTTTCTGTGCCAGTAGCTGCGACCCTTTATCAGATTGTTAAAGATAATGTTGTTAGGCGAGAAGAGGCCAAAGCAGCAAATACTATTGAAAATAATGATTAATTAAAACAGACTTGGGTCTGTTTTTTTCGTACTATAGTATCAGATGTCAATAAGATAGTATAAGTGTAATCGTTTTCTAAGTGTTATACTATTAGTATATTAAACAAGACGAGGAGATAAAAGATGACTTATACATTTCCAAAAGAATTTCTCTGGGGTGGTGCAACAGCTGCCAACCAGTTTGAAGGTGCTTATAACCTAGATGGCAAAGGATTGTCTGTACAGGATGTGACGCCAAAGGGCGGTGTTCCTTTTGAACCTGGGGCTTTGAATCCTTTGATCACAGATCAACCAACATCAGATAATCTAAAGCTAGAAGGTATAGATTTCTATCACCGTTATAAAGAGGACATAGCACTTTTTGCAGAGATGAGCTTCAAGGTCTTTCGTATGTCGATTGCTTGGTCTCGTATTTTCCCAAATGGTGATGATGCCGAGCCAAATGAAGCAGGTCTAGCCTTCTACGATAAGGTTTTTGATGAATTGGCCAAATATGGCATCGAACCGCTTGTAACCTTGTCCCATTATGAAACACCACTTAACTTGGCGCGTCGGTACAATGGATGGACTAATCGTAAATTAATTGGTTTTTATGAGAATTATGTTCGTACAGTCTTCACACGTTATAAAGATAAGGTCAAATATTGGTTGACCTTTAATGAAGTGAACTCTGTTTTACACGCACCGTTCATGTCAGGTGGGATTGCAACTCCGATGGAAGAGCTCTCTAAACAGGATCTTTACCAAGCAGTTCACCATGAGTTAGTCGCTTCGGCTTCAGCAACCAAGATCGGTCATGAAATTAACCCTGACTTTAAGATTGGTTGTATGGTTCTTGCCATGCCAGCTTATGGAATGACAGCTAATCCTTTGGATCAGTTGGCTGTTCACGAGTTTGAAAATCAAAACTATCTCTTCTCAGATATCCATGCGCGTGGGAAATATCCAAACTATATTAAACGCTATTTCAAAGAGAATGGTATTGAAATACAATTTGCTCCAGGTGATGAAGAAATCTTGAAGAATACCGTTGATTTTATTTCATTCTCATATTATATGTCTGTGGCAACAGCACACAATCCGCAAGACTATAAGGTTGGAAAAGGCAACATCTTAGGTGGTGTCGAAAATCCCTACCTTGAAAAATCTGAATGGGGTTGGGCTATTGATCCAATCGGTCTTCGACTAGTTTTGAATGACTTCTATGATCGATATCAGTTGCCATTGTTTATCGTCGAAAATGGTCTAGGTGCAAAGGATGTTCTTGTTGATGGCCCAGATGGTCCAACAGTTGAAGATGATTATCGTATTGATTACCTTCAAAAACACTTGATTCAAGTTGGCAAAGCCCTTCAAGACGGTGTAGAACTTTGGGGCTATACGACATGGGGGCCAATTGATTTGGTATCAGCTTCAACGGCTGAACTCAGTAAACGTTATGGCTTTATCTACGTTGATCGCAATGATGATGGTAGTGGTAGCTTGGCTCGTTATAAGAAAAAATCATTTGTTTGGTATAAGTCTGTTATCGAAAGTAATGGTGAAGCCCTTTACAAATAGAATATGGCTAAGAATCTCAAAAATATTCGAGATTCTTTTTTAGTATTAAAGTACAATTTTGATATATCTGGATTTCTGTTGACATGAGTAAAAAGAGAGTATTTTAATACACAATAACTTTGTTTATGTTATTCCACATATTTTCTGAAAAAGTGGTAGAATAAAAGTGTGAAAGCGTTCTTATATTTTCCGAAGAAGTAGCGAGTCTATCTCTTTGCTTTTCCTACTTAGATGGAGGTAACGATAATGAATGATTTGAAAAAGGTTCTCTTAGCTGGAATCGGGTTGACTGCTATGACAGTTGATAAGGCGGATAGCTTTGTCAAAGAGTTGGTTGAAAAGGGGCGTTTGACTGTTGAAGAAGGTAAGGAACTGGAACAAGAGCTCAAACGTCAAAGTAAGGAAGAAGCTCAAGAATTTTTAGCGAAACTTGATGCTAAGAAATCTTCAGTTGAGTATGCGACTAAGGATGATGTGAAACGTCTTGATGATAAACTTGACGCTTTGCTCAGTCAAAATAAATAAAATGTAAGGAGTCTAAAATGGCTAGTAAACGATTGAGACATGTGTTGAAGGTTTTCTCGTCAGTTGGTCTCCTTTCTTATCGTGAAAAGCATCTTCCTCAAGACCAACAGACAACACCTGTCAAGCTACGCCAAGCCTTTGAGCAATTAGGACCTAGTTTTGTTAAAATTGGTCAAATCCTATCCACGCGCTCTGACCTTTTGCCAGAAAACTATATCAAAGAATTATCAAAGCTCCAGAGCTCAGTTCCTCCCTTGAATAAAGAGGAAGTCATGACTGCCATTAGGCGAGAATTACCTAATGAGCTTTCTGACAGTTTCCTTGATTTTTCGGAAGAGCCCTTAGCTTCTGGTTCTGTCGCTCAGACCCATAGAGCTAGATTATTGTTTGGTCAGGAAGTGATTGTAAAAATCCAGAGACCTGGTATTGATGAGGTCGTTAAGGAAGATATTCAGCTTCTCATTAAGCTTGCACGGCATATACCAAAGCATTTTATCCCCATGGTCGATGTTCAGGAGGTTTTGGAAAATCTGCGTGAAACCTTAATTAAGGAACTAGATTTCAGGAATGAAGCAGAGGCCATGAAGTGCTTTAAGGCCAATAACAGGGCTGTTGCTTGTCTAGGTGTCCCCGAGGTCTATGATACCTTCACGACACCTCACCTCATAGTTGAAGAGTATATCAATGGGATTCCGCTTAATCACTACAGCCAACTGATTGAGGCTGGCTATGACTTAGAAGATGTGGGCAAGAAGCTTATGCTGTCATTTATCAAGCAAGTCTTCAAAGATGGCTATTTTCATGGTGACCCCCATCCTGGAAATCTGTTGGTACGTGATGGCAAGATTTATTTCATTGATTTTGGAATTATGGGGGAGTTGGAAGTGGGGATGCGTGCGTCCTTAAATGACATCCTGTACAGTTTTACCGCACAAGATGTTGATGGTATGACCAAGGCCATCTTGTCCGTTACACAATTTGATAATGGTCTTAATCGTGCAGTTCTAAGTCAAGATGTAGAGCAAATGTTAGGTCGTTATTCTGGTATTGACTTGGGAAGTCTCTCTATAACAGATTTGCTGCAGGATTTGATGGCTATTTTCCAGAAAAATCATCTTAAAGCCTCTTCTCAAATTACCATTTTGGAGAAGGCTTCGCTTCAAATTGAGGGGATTTTCCGAGAGTTAGCGCCAAATATGGATCTTATGACCCTGGCCAAGGATTACTTCCTAGAAAATATGGGACCTGATATGCTTAAGCAGGCCCTGAATAAAGAGAGTATCTTGATTGAACTCTTTTATCTGATTCGCAATGGGAAGAACATTCCACGTCGTCTGCATCAGCTCTTGGAGCAAATTTTAAACGGACGAATTGTGGTGAACCATGATTTTATTAACTTTTCGGGTCGAATTAAAGTTTTTGAGAAAGTATTAAATAATCTGGTTTTAGCCTTATTGTCATTGGGATTTCTACTTTCCGGTGCCCTTTTGGCTAATAAATCAGGTTTTGAAAATCTTGCCTGGCTATTTCTTGGACTTGGAACTTTTCTAGCTTTAATCACAGTAGTGCGTATAATATTTAAGAAAAAAGGATAAAGTATGATTGAAACAACTAGGCCTGAGCTTGTGGCTTATCAAGAAGAGCGTTTAGCCAAATTTGTGAATGAAAATCAAAAGTTAGACAAAAGCCAAATCGTTTTTGCAGGGGACTCCATCACGGAGTTTTTTGCATTGAAAAAATATTTGGGTCGAGAGTTTCCCCTTGTTAACCGTGGGATTGCAGGAACAGACTCGGTTTGGCTTTTAGAACACCTTAAAGAGCAGCTCTTAGATTTGGAACCAAGTAAATTGGTGCTCTTGATTGGCATTAACGACATCGGAAGAGGTTACCCTATTCGAGATATTGTCACTCGTATTTCCGATATTATCATGACAGTTCGTCAGGAATCCCTCTTTACTGAGGTCTATTTGCTGAGTGTCTTTCCAGTTAGTGAAGAATCACAGTATGCTTCTAAGGTTAAGATTCGAAATAATACGACTGTACGTGAGCTAAATCAACAATTAGCTGTCCTCCCCGGTGTGACCTATGTCGATCTTTTTGATTACCTTACTGATAACATGGGACAGTTAAATGACAACTATACAACGGATGGTTTGCACTTGAGTCCACAAGGTTATCAAGTCCTTGCGGAACCAATCATAAAGGAGATTTTAGAATGAAAGTTGGCTTAGTCCTCGAAGGCGGGGGGATGCGTGGCTTATATACGGCTGGTGTATTAGATGCCTTTTTAGAAGCTGGAATTAAGGTGGATGGCGTTGTTTCGGTATCGGCTGGAGCACTTTTTGGTGTTAATTACCTTTCTAACCAGCCCCAAAGAGCCCTTCGCTACAACAAGCGTTTTATGGGAGACCGTCGTTATATGAGTTTCTGGTCATGGCTGACAACAGGTAACTTCGTTAATAAGGAATTCTCCTATTATAAGGTTCCCATGGAGTTGGATGTTTTTGATCAGGAGGCCTTTGCTGATTCAGGTGTTCCCTTCTATGTGGTCACTACAGATATTGAGACCGGAAAACCAGACTATATCAAGATTGACCATGTCTTTGAGCAAATGGAAGCCCTTCGTGCAAGTTCCGCCCTACCTCTGGTTTCTGAAATTGTCGAGTACAAGAGTAAACGCTACATGGATGGTGGTCTGTCTGATAGTCTCCCTATTGATTTTATGGAAAATTTGGGTTTTGACAAACTCATTGTAGTTTTGACACGTCCTAAAGGCTACCGTAAACAGCCATCTAAAACGAGTAAGCGAATCTACAAGCTCTTTTACCGCAAGTATCCTGAATTTGTCCAAGTGGCTTCGAATCGCCACATCCACTACAATAAGAGTATTGAAAAGATAGAGGCTTTGGAAAAAACTGGAAATCTTTATACTATCCGTCCAGAACACGCACTTGAAGTTAGTCGTTTGGAGAAGGATCCTGAAAAGTTTGAAGCCATTTATCAAGAAGGATTGGATCAAATGCGTAATGATATGTCTAATCTCAAAACATTTCTTGGAGACAACTAAAAACGTGCTCGGTTGAGCACGTTCTTTTAGTTATTCATTTGTCGAGCTTGACGGCGTTCTTTGACTTTTTGACGACGCTTTTTCTCATTGATAAAAATCAAGTAGATTACGTAAAGTGGTAATAGGAGGAAGCAGAACAGGGCAAAGTGTTTCATAAAGTTATGCTTATTACTTGTTTGTTTGTCCTTCTGACCACCTGAAAAGAGGAAGAAGCCAGTTTCAGTTGCCTTGACAGTACTTGTTTTAATCTTAGGTGAGACTGTTTTTAAGCCATTATCTACAAGGACATAATCATCTTTGACACTGATTTTAGGTTCTTGTCCTTTTTTGACTGTAGCATAAACATCCTTTTGGACATCGTATTTTTTACCACCAATCTTTTGTTTCCCCTTGCTTAGGACCTTCTTGTAGGAATAGTCTTTAAACATCTTCTCAATGAGGGAGTTACCGAAAGCATGGCGAATTTTTTCACTACTTTCATCTTCCCAATTTCCAACACCGAGGATGACCGAAATGACACGTTGATTGCCACGTTTACATGTAGAGATGTAGTTGTAATCTCCTCGTGGACTTGAGCCTGTTTTTAAGCCATCAACACCTTTGAGGCCGTAATCAGCACCAGGCAAGGAATAGTTGTAATTTTCAAAGGTTTCCTCGTATGGTGTTCCTTTTTTGACAGTTACTTTCTGTTGGCTAGTGTATTTAAGGATTTCAGGATGATGTTTGATAAGGTTATAGGCCATGATAGACAAATCACGGGCTGTCGTCTGGTTAGAATGGTTATTGTCATAACGTTTAGGTGTGTAGTACCCTTTGTAGGATGCTGCACCAGCTCCAGAGGCATTGTACCATTTGGTATTGGTCATCCCGAGCTCTTTAGACTTTTCGTTCATGCGATCAATCCATTTGTCAGGATCGTTGTCACTGAGATAGTTGGCAAGCATGACTGTAGCAACATTCGAAGATGGCACAGCTGTCATAGTGATCAGTTCCGAAACCGTGTACTTAACTCCAGAAACAATCTTGTTATTTGAAATTTCGTAGATATTAGCAATAGCCTCATCAGTAGGCTTGGCTGTAATCACGGTGTCTTCTTTGATTTCCCCTTTTGATAGTGCATCAAAAACCAAGTAGAGGGACATGGCCTTACTCATGGAAGCAGGGTCGCGGACTTCATCGATATTATCTTGCCAAAGGATATCACCAGTATTGGCATCAATCAAAAGTGATGACTTAGGTCTGTATGTCTCGGTGGCTTCCTTGTAGCCCGCTTTTTGTGCAATATCTACGAGTTGGTCAGCAGACGTCAGACTGGGAGCTAAAGCCATACTAGCTACCAGGAAGAGTCCAAATAATTTCTTTTTCACAAATAATCTCCTTAGTAACAACGTTTAGACGCTCTTTTAAAAGGCATCCTTTAATCTATTTTTGTTATATGTCTCCTAATAAAATGTCACATCGTACCATTATAGCATAGTTTTTGGTGATTTTATCAGTATTCTTGGGGTGATCTCCTTTAATAGGGGATAAAAAAAACGTGTCATGGACACGCTTTCTTTTATTTATTGATTTGTCTTGCTTGACGACGTTCTTTAACTTTTTGACGACGTCCTTTTTCATTAAGGTAAATCAAGTAGAGGAGACCAACTGGGATAAGGCTTAGCAACCAGAAATAAACTGGGAGTTGGCTCTTATCTGTTGTTTTAGTAGCCTTTTTATCTTTTTGGTCACTTCCAAAATCGAACCACCCCTTAACTTTAGTTACCTTAACAGAAGTAGCTTTGATATTAGGTGACACTGTCTTCAGACCATTATCAATGACAATGTGATCATCTTTAACAGAGATTTTAGGGTCTTTACCTTTTTTAACGGTGGCATAGACGTCTTTTTCGACATTGTATTTTTTACCGTCGATTTCTTGTTCACCCTTGCTAAGAACTTTCTTGTAAGAGAAGTCTTTGTACATCTTCTCAACGAGAGCATTACCAAAGGTATGACGAATCTCTTCACCTGTTTGGTCAGACCAATCACCAGAACCCATGATGACAGCAATCATACGTTGATCACCACGCTTGATGGTATCAATATAGTTGAAAGCACCTTCTGGGCTAGATCCTGTCTTCAACCCATCAACCCCATCAATTCCGTATTTGGCACCTGGAATAGAGTAGTTGTAGGTTTCAAAGGTTTCCTCGTAAGGTGTTCCCTTTTTAACTGTGACAACAGGTTTGCTAGTGTACTTGAGAATGTCAGGGTATTTCTTGATGAAGTTATAGGTCATGATAGCCAAATCACGCGCAGTTGTTTGGTTGGTTTGGTTGTTATCATAACGTTGAGGACTGTAGTAACCTTTGAAGGCAACAGCAACGGCACCAGAAGCGTTGAACCATTTGGTATTGGTCATCCCTAGCTCTTTAGATTTCTCATTCATCATGTCTAGCCATTTATCAGGATCATTATTGGTCAAGTAGTTGGCTAGCATCACGGTTGTAACGTTAGAGGAAGGCACCGCAGTCATAGTGATGAGTTCTGAAACGGTATAATCAACACCCGCAACAATCTTGTTGTTTGAAATTTCGTAAATATCGGCAATAGCTTGGTCGGTTGGAGTAGCTGTGATAACAGTATCTTCAGAAATCTCTCCTTTAGACATAGCTTCAAAGACCAAATAAAGTGTCATGGCCTTAGACATAGAAGCTGGGTCACGTACCTCATCAGCATTTTCTTCCCAGAGGACATCTCCGGTATTTCCATCGATTAAGAGGGTTGATTTTGGGCGATAGGCCTCAGTGGCTTCAGTATAACCAGCAGCGCGTGTGATATCCATCAATTCGTCTGCACTAGACAAACTCGGTGCTAGGGCTAGACAAGCTGCTAAAAGGACGGCAACAATTTTCTTTTTCACAATGTGTCTCCTTTAATATCTATGGGGTTCTGTAGCTGCCAGAACCTATTTTTATCTATTAATATCAATTGCCTGTCAAAACCCTAAATTCGGTAGTGACAAACATCTCCATTATAACATATAAAAGTTAGAGTTTTCCTAACATTTAGTATTTTAATGTAATTTTTAGAATCGATTGAATGTTACACAAAACTATTTGAAAGCAGAAAAAACGAGCTTGCTTGCTCGTTACTTTTCATCTTTTATCCTTGTGACTTGGTGGTAAATCATGAACCAGGTTTCATTTCGACGCCAGATACTAGTGTGGAAATTTCCTCCCAACTCATAACTAATTAATTTCGTTTTTTGACTAACAGATGTCATCTTGAAGCTGTCAAAATTATTGAGAAGTGGTTGGTGATTGGCAATGACTTCTTCACGATTGTAGTGGTGACCATTTTCATCGATTAAGTAGAAGTCTGGTGCTAAGAGATTTTCATAGTCAGGAATTTTTGACAGAATAATCTTTTCATTGCGAGAGAGTTTGTGAAGGACATTGCCATAAATTTCATCTTCGGGAATAGCAGCTGGTTCTACATGGACATCAGTGTCATAGACAGAGAAACGCTTGCTGAGAACCTCTTCAATTTGTTCAGTAATGGCATGACTCTCGTAAACAGAGAGGTCAGGATTCATTTCAACCACCATATCAAGATAGACGTTGCTACCATAGGAACGGCCACGCTGCTTCTTAACCTTAGTGACTTTTGGAATCTCAAGAATCGCTTTCTCATAGGCTTTTAGGTTTCTCTCATCGAAACCGTCTGACAAACTAAAGGTTGCTTCCATGAAGATATCATAGGCTGTCTTTAGAATGAAGGAGGTAATGATAATGGCTGTAATATAGTCAATAATCGTGAGGTTGAAGGATGCTGCAACAATGGCGATTGACGTTCCAATAGAAGTTACGGCATCGGAGAGATTATCCTTAGCGGCCGCAATCAAAGCGCTAGATTTCAGCTTTTTAGCAAGTCCTTTATTGTATAAGTAAACGCCACACATGACGATAGCAGAAAGAACTCCGACGGTTGCACCAAGGGGATCGACTACAGTTTCCTCTCTTAGAAAAATCTTTCGGACTGTTTGAATTAAGACTTGGAAGCCCACCACGAACATGATAAAGGAAGTGACTAGGCTTGATAAGTCTTCAATCTTCCAATGACCAAACCTATGATCTGCATCAGCAGGTTGACTAGCTAGGTGCAATCCAATGAGTAGGGCCACGTTCCCTAAAATATCTGACAAGTTATTGAAACCATCGGCAATCAAAGAGCTAGAATTTAAAAAGTGTCCAGCTAGAAGTTTTGCAATGGTAAGAAGAAGGTAGGCAGCGATGCTGACAATGGGACCTCGTCTGGCTGCTCTTAAATTTTCATACGTAGTCATAGGGTTACCTTTTCTGTTAAAATACAAGTTTAAATTATAGCATAAAACTATAACGAGTTAAAGGTTGTAAGCCCTTTAAACTTATGGAGTAATGTATTTTTAAAACTTGATAAGAAATGCTTCGTAATCATGGTGTTTTTTCAGTATTTTCCGAATATTCCCTACAAATTATGGTATAATTTAGGGTGTAAAACAGTCTAAAAAGAGGTTTTTATGGAACATTCGACATGGCACAAGCTTCTGAAAGAGGAGCTGCCTGACCATTATTTTTCAAAGATAAATCAGTTTATGGACCAGGTTTATAGCCAGGGGACAGTTTATCCGCCGCGTGACAAGGTTTTTAATGCCTTGTTGGAGACTCCGTTTGAAGAAGTGCGGGTGGTAATCCTTGGTCAGGACCCTTATCATGGGCCTCATCAAGCACAGGGACTTTCCTTCTCGGTACCTGATAGCCTTCCAGCTCCCCCGTCTTTGAAAAATATTCTCAAGGAATTAGAGGAAGATTTAGGTCCTAGATCCTTTCATGATTTAACGTCATGGGCCGAGCAGGGGGTGCTTTTGCTTAATGCCTGTCTAACAGTTCCAGCAGGTCAAGCAAATGGGCATGCTGGTCAGGTTTGGGAACCTTTTACAGATGCTGTGATTAAGGTTCTCAATCAAAAGGATACTCCTGTTGTCTTTATACTTTGGGGTGGCTATGCTCGTAAGAAGAAGGCGCTAGTGACTAATTCTAAACATGCCATTATTGAGAGTGCCCATCCGAGTCCCTTGTCGGCCTATCGTGGTTTTTTTGGCAGCAAGCCATTTTCAAAAGCCAATGCCTACCTTGTATCTCAAGGCCAATCCCCAATTGATTGGTTGAAGTAAAATAGAAAGTTGGAAGATTATGTTACTGATTAAAAATGGTCGTGTTGTAGACCCTAAGTCTGGTTTGGATACGCAAGCTGATGTTCTTGTTGATGGTAAAAAAGTTGTTAAGATTGCTGAAAATATCGAAGCTGGAGATGCTCAAGTCATCGATGCGACTGGTCTTGTGGTTGCTCCTGGCTTGGTGGATATCCATGTTCACTTCCGTGAGCCAGGTCAAACTCATAAGGAAGACATTCATACTGGTGCCTTGGCAGCGGCTGCAGGTGGTTTTACAACAGTTGTAATGATGGCTAACACTAATCCAACGATTTCAGATAAGGAAACCTTGGAGGAGGTCTTGACTTCGGCAGCTAAGGAAAATATCCATGTTAAGTCTGTTGCGACTATTACTAAGAATTTTGATGGTGAAAATCTCACTGATTTCAAGGGTTTGCTTGAAGCCGGTGCTGTCGGATTCTCAGATGATGGTATTCCATTGACCAATGCTGGTATTGTCAAAAAAGCCATGGAGCTAGCTAAGGAGAATAATACCTTTATCAGCCTTCACGAGGAGGATCCTGATCTAAATGGTATTCTCGGTTTCAATGAAAATATTGCTAAAAAAGAATTCCATATTTGTGGGGCAACAGGTGTAGCTGAGTACAGTATGATTGCGCGTGATGTCATGATTGCTTATGATACCCAAGCCCATGTTCATATTCAACACTTGTCAAAAGCTGAATCTGTCAAAGTGGTTGAATTTGCTCAAAAACTTGGAGCACAAGTCACAGCGGAAGTAGCACCACAGCACTTCTCAAAAACTGAAGACCTCTTGCTTTCAAAAGGTGCTAATGCCAAGATGAATCCACCACTTCGTTTGGAATCTGACCGTCAAGCCGTTATTGAGGGATTGAAATCTGGAGTGATAACTGTTATTGCCACAGACCACGCGCCACACCATGCCGATGAAAAGAATGTCGATGATGTGACTAAAGCACCATCAGGAATGACTGGTCTTGAAACCTCTCTATCTCTTGGATTGACCTACTTGGTTGAAGCAGGACACTTAAGCTTGACGGAACTCTTGAAAGTAATGACTAGCAACCCATCTGATCTTTATGGCTTCGATGCTGGTTATTTGGCTGAGAATGGACCAGCTGACCTTGTGATTTTTGCAGACAAGGAAAAACGTCAGGTCACAGCAGACTTTAAGTCTAAAGCAGCCAATTCACCATTTGTAGGCGAAGAACTTACGGGCAGTGTTAAATACACTATCTGTGACGGTGAGATTGTTTATCAAGCCTAAATAGCAGATCAGAGCAGGGCACATCGAGACACTTGGTGTTGCACCTGCTTTTTTAGTCCTTAAAGGAGCAAAATGATGAAAAAGATACTGAAAGGTCTTGTTAAATACCTTGCTTTAACTGTTTTGTTAGCCTGTTTTCTGCCACTTTCTTTGCAACGCGTTCAAGCTGACGAGGATGAGGTAGAGTATAGTCTACCTTCCTATGTTGGTCACCTTTCTATACATGATGATGGTAATGCGACGTTTACTCAGGAAGTGACTTATGATTTTGATAGTGACTATAAAGGTCAGTATGTAACCTTGGGGAAAATTGGTGGTTATTCTATTATGGATGATCCCAAGGTTTCAGCAACCGTAAATGGGAAAGAAAAAACAGATATTACAGTTGAAAAAACAGACTCTTATGATGGTGTTAAACTCAAAGTTTATAATTCAGGTTCAGATGGTGATAGGGTTGTCCTCAAAGTTACTTGGCAAATCCAACAGTTGTTGAATCTATATTCAGATATTGCAGTTTTAAATTGGTTTCCAATCTCTGATTGGGATAAAGGATTTGGACAGGTTGATTTCACAGTTGATGGTCTAGATGCAAGTCAAGGAGAACTTTACGCCCACACTGGCTATTTTGGAAAAGACCCACAGGTTAAACGTACTGCTACAGGTTATCAGGTTCATGTAGACAATTTACCATCATCAGGTAAATTGGAATTACATGCCTACTGGCCAATGACCAGTGCTTTACGGGAAAATAATCAGGCTTATTTATTACATAAGACAAATGAGGCAGAGTTTTTTAAAAAAGAAAGAGATATCAAAAAGTCTAAAGAAAACTACCGACGCATTTTTTATGTCATTTTGCCACTTGTAATTTTAAGCTTTGTTCTTATTGGTATTTTCTGTTACCTTATTGTTCTTTATAGCACTAGAACGCCTTCTTTCCCTCGAGCTGCACGTCTTTATGAAGCCCCTCAAGATTTAGCACCTTTGGTCTTAGCTAAGAATGTTTATAATCAGTCTTTCGATAAAACAGGGCTAAAAGAAGAAACGGGTCCTTTGAAGTTCAAATATATGGTGCAAGCTACCATCCTCGATTTGATTGATAGAGGTTATCTCACTTTTAGGCGAGAAGGTGATAGTAATATTCTGACACGTATTGAAAAGGAAGGTCTCTCTTCGTTTGAAGGGGCATTCTTAGATATGTTGTTTGATGGTCGCATGGAAATTAGAGATAGTGAAATGTTCTCGCGCTATTATCTTGATAAAGATGCTCTAGAAAAACAATTCAAGAGTGCTAGAACAAGCTATGAGCGAGAAACTATTCGTTCTCAGGGAAAACGTGTCAAATATCAATTCTCTAATGACGGCTATCAAGTAGCCAAAGGCGTTGAAAAAGAGGAGTTTGCGCTAGGACTTCCTAAAATTTATAGAGATTTTAGTGCGAAAGAAAAGACATTTAACATATTGGGAGTAGCAGCTTTGGCACTTTCAATGATGCTTTGTATACTTTCAACTTTGTTCTTATTTGCTGCCTTTGGATCAGGACTAGGTTTTTACTATATTCTTGGTCTCCTACCTATAGCAGGACTTACCGTTTTATTCTGGTTCTTGGTGAAAAGACGTCGTCAGAGATGTCTTGATGCAACTCAAATTTCAACCTATTACCAGTGGCATAGCTTTAAAAATATGATTCAGAGTATTCCTAGCTTTAAAGAGTCAGAATTAGAATCTGTCATCCTATGGAATCGTATCTTGGTTTATGCGACACTCTATGGACAGGCGAAAAAAGTTAGTGATGTGCTAAAACGATACAACATTCACCTCAGTAATCCATCTCTAGATGAGTTTACTTATTCTGCGACACCATTTATTATGCTGAATAATGTCAATTATCTAGAATCTTATGTTTCTGCCTCAGATACCGTAAGTAGCTTTTCTATCAATTCAAATAGTGGTAGTGGCGGCTTTGGAGGCGGTGGCTTCTCTGGTGGTGGCGGAGGAGGCGGTGGTGGCGCCTTCTAAGCTACGCTAGTTGGAGTTTACTATCAATAGAGACACTCAGTCTATATGATCTTGGGTGTCTTTTTGTTTGGCGAATAATTCCTTTCATTCTAAACTGTTAGGAATTTTTAGTGAGAAGAGATATAAAGTAACAAAAAAAGAGCCAGTGGCTCTTTTTAAATATAATCTTAATAACCAGGTTCAAAGATTTCAATAATTTGAGTCAGATAACCTGCATGTAAACCGATGCGATAGTCAACATTTGGCAAACTCTTTACTAAATCATTCAGTTCTTTATCTTTGCTAACCTTATCAGCCAAAACTGGTAATTCAACAACAAGGAGTTGTGAGTGATCTAGTTGAAGGTAACTACTATTGACCTTGACATCAGGACGAAGTAGTTTAAATATCGCTCTTTCCGAAGCTTGGAGCAGTTGATATAAATCGAGGTCAGATAAAGGAATCTCACCAAACTGAGGACTGATGTTTATAGCAATATCAATATGAGCAGCTCGCATTTCTAAAATGCGGTTAGAGAGGAAACTAGATATTATTGGATTGCTAAGCCTATCCAAGTTTTCTTGAGTCTCTGGATTACCAATGCTAGCATTGTCCGTTTTATAAATCTCAAGTAGACTAGTAGCTTTGGCAGTATCTTCATTTTCCAAGGCAAGAGAAACCTCCTTGAGATTTTTCTTGAATAAGTCGAAGGACGTTTGCTTTTGCATAATAATCTGGATAAAGGATTTGCTATAGTTAGTCATAGTACCCAACAATTTATGACGTTCTTTGTTCAGTCTATCGATAGATTGTTGGTGGACAGCCTGGTTCCAATTGTAAAAATCCCATAGTAGTAGGGCAATATAGAGAACTAAGATAACAGAACTATTAGGACTGACCTTGAAAACTATTTCAAATAAATTTTTAGGGTCATTTGCTGTTGGAAGAATACTGTTAAGACCATGGATGACAGTAAAGAAGACATAATAGACAGCTAGGAAGGCAGTGCTTCGTAACCAGTTACGTCTAGCCCAAGCTTCGTCAAGACTACTCATCTGATTTAGGTCTACGGCGAAGATTTTAAGCATTAGGTAAATGATTAATGGTGCTAGGATGTAGGTCAAGATATGTAAGTTAGTGTTGAGAGTAATATCACCTTTGATATGTAAGACGTGAGGGATAATGACAATTGAAAGTAGTCGTGTTGCCATATCAAAAAGGATAGTTGGATAAAAAGCGTAAAGCAATCGATGATAGAAAGAACGCTCTTTGACAAGGGCCAAATCGGCAACAAGGAAGAAAAGCGGGTCCACAACGATTTTTACGAGACTAAAATAGGACGCTGCAGCTACATAGGACAAAAATAGAAGTAAAAGGTGTCCTTGTAGTGGCTTAATCTTAGACATAATCTGGTAGAGGTACCAAATAGAAATGAAACTAATGGCCTGTAAGAGAGGATTGATAATATTAGTAATCATTGTAACCTCCTTTAGTCATGTCAATCTCAATTTGTAAGCGATAAATCCCAGCACGTGTATTTGAAACAATGTTAACGTTTGGATAAGTAGATAGAATAGTATTGACGCGTTTTAGTTCAGGGTCAGAGAAATCAGATGTAATAGCTGAATCTTCTTTAGTGCTTGAACTTTCAACGACAAAGTGTTGACTATCCTCATCCTTAAAATAAGCATAGCTAAGGTATTTCTGTTCACTATCTTGTGCTTGGTCAATGACATGATCCAAGATAGTTGATAGGACATATACCCAGTCTAAAGGATAAATAGGATAGACGGTAATAGGTTCTGGGACCTCCATACTAACCCAAACATCCAGTTCTTTTGCCTTTAGAAATTTAGCTTCAAAGAGTACCTGTAAATCTGGCAGTTTAATATTTTCTAGTTTGTCTCGATAAAAATGATCAATCTTCTTATCTAGCGGATTCGGTGTCAGCAAGTAGTCAATTAACTCCTGAGCTTCCTCATTTTGTTGAAAACGGATGATATCGTAGAGGTTTTCAGCTTCGTCTTTGATGAAGAGCTCTTGGCTAGTCTTTTTTTGGTACCAGGTATTGATGTTCTGACTTGATTTTTGAAGAAGGAGAGAATGTTCCTCTTGGGCTGCTTGTGTTTGAGCATTGAGGTCTTTTCTATAGAGTTTAACCTGCTTAGATAGAATCAGAGCCGTAATGATAAGAAAGGCAATGGTAAAGTGAATGTCTGTTGAAACGAGTTCAGAAGCAAAGTAAATAAAGGCTAAGCTACAAAGAGCGACAGACGTTGACCTGTACCATGGTCTTGCTTTATCAATTTGCATCATTCGAGAGTAGTCCACCTGAAGAAGGGCACTTTGTGCAAACCAAAGTAAAAAAGCAAGAAAGAGAATAAAGGGACCAGCAAAATAGTAATCCAAGACTGCAGGGAAAAAAATTGGAATAATCAGGAAAATGACCAATCTTACCGTTAAGGCAAAGGTGAAAGGTATGAAGAAAGTCTCCAAAATGGTATGTCTTAGATTTTTGTAGGATTTGGCAGCTAGAAAGAGTACAAGTGCAATAAAACCGGATTTTGGATAAAACATGCCAAAATAACTAGAGGCAAAAATTGCTATACCAGCTAAAATAATAATCCAGTATCTAAGCGGCCTTTGCGTGGTCACCTTGAAGATAATAATTTGTAAAATAAAAGCTATACATGCCGTAAGCCCGTGAATTATGACATCACTCAATATCAAATATTCTCCTATTCGGGTAAAATCTATATAATCACATCATTATACCATATCGCAAACAAAAAGAGCATACGAATTGCCTATAAGTGATAAAGATGTAAGGCTTTTCATTTTTCAAGCATATTTCTTGCCCATTAAGTTTTTTTAACCTATCCTAGATGTATAGTAAAATTTCGATAGAGGAGATCGATATGGTAAAACTTTCTAAAGAGACACATCTTGAGATGTTCACTAAAATGGAACGTATTCGTGAATTTGATTCACGTATTAATAAATTGGTTCGTCGTGGTTTTGTTCAAGGAATGACTCACTTTTCAGTTGGTGAGGAAGCAGCCAACGTTGGGGCTGTTCAACACTTGAGCTATGACGATATCTTCTTTTCAAATCACCGTGGTCACGGACAATCTATTGCCCAAGACATGGATTTGAATAAAATGATGGCGGAGCTTGCAGGAAAGGCGACAGGTGTTTCTAAGGGCCGTGGTGGTTCTATGCACTTGGCTGACTTTGAAAAAGGTAACTACGGAACTAACGGTATTGTTGGTGGTGGTTATGCTCTTGCCGTAGGTGCAGCTCTCACTCAGCAATACAAAGAAACAGGAAACATTGTTGTGGCCTTTTCAGGAGATGGTGCAACTAATGAAGGCTCATTCCATGAGTCAGTCAATATGGCAGCTACTTGGAAATTGCCGGTTATCTTCTTTATCATCAATAACCGTTATGGTATCTCAATGGATATTCATAAAGCTACAAACACACCTCACCTTTATACACGTGCGGAAGCTTATGGTATTCCTGGTTTCTACTGTGAAGATGGTAACGATGTTTTGGCTGTATACGAAACAATGGGCAAGGCTGTTGAGCATGTCCGTGGTGGCAACGGTCCCGCTATCGTTGAGGTAGAATCTTACCGTTGGTTTGGTCACTCAACTGCTGATGCAGGTGTTTACCGTACTAAGGAAGAAGTTGACGAGTGGAAGAACAATAACGACCCAATTATTAAATACCGTAACTATCTCGTTTCTGAAAATATCGCAAGCGCTGAAGAGTTAGATGCTATCCAAAGCCAAGTTAAGGCAGAAGTTGATGCAGCTTATGAGTTCGCCCAAAATAGCCCAGATCCAGAACTTTCAGTTGCCTTTGAAGATGTATGGGTAGACTAAAGAGAAAGGTTGAGGAATACAAGTATGAGTGAAACAAAAATGATGGCCTTGCGTGAGGCAGTAAACCTTGCTATGAGCGAGGAGATGCGTAAAGACGAAAACATCTTCCTTATGGGTGAAGATGTCGGTATCTATGGTGGTGACTTCGGTACATCAGTTGGGATGTTAGCAGAATTTGGTGAAAAACGTGTTAAAGATACACCAATTTCAGAGGCAGCTATCGCTGGTGCAGCTGTTGGATCTGCCATCACAGGTCTTCGTCCAATCGTTGACTTGACTTTCATGGACTTCATCACGATTGCCCTTGATGCTATCGTTAATAATGGTGCAAAAAACAACTACATGTTTGGTGGTGGTTTGAAGACTCCTGTAACTTTCCGTGTAGCTTCTGGTTCAGGGATTGGATCTGCGGCACAGCACTCACAATCTCTTGAGTCATGGTTGACTCACATTCCAGGGATTAAAGTGGTTGCTCCAGGTAATGCTAACGACGCTAAAGGTCTTTTAAAATCTGCTATTCAGGACAATAACATTGTTATCTTCATGGAACCAAAAGCACTTTACGGTAAGAAAGAGGAAGTGACTCAAGATCCTGATTTCTACATTCCACTTGGAAAAGGTGAAATCAAGCGTGAAGGGACTGACCTTACTATTGTCACATATGGTCGTATGTTGGAACGTGTTCTTAAGGCTGCTAAAGAAGTGGCTGAACAAGGTATTAACGTTGAGGTCGTTGACCCACGTACGCTTATCCCACTTGATAAGGAATTGATTTTCGAGTCAGTTAAGAAGACTGGTAAACTGATGTTGGTCAATGATGCATATAAGACTGGTGGATTCATCGGTGAGATTGCTGCTATGGTTACTGAAAGTGAAGCATTTGATTACCTTGACCACCCAATTGTACGTTTGGCAAGTGAAGATGTGCCTGTACCTTATGCGCGTGTCTTGGAACAAGCGGTTCTTCCAGATGTTGAAAAGATTAAGGCTGCTATTATCAAGATGGCCAATAAAGGAAACTAACTTTCTAGCGACGGTTAAGTGATATGTCTCGCTAGTAAAATGTGTTTCTTGATTTAACTGTGAGAGTATCGGAAAATATAATTTAAAGTAGAAAGGAGGGGGCGTTAAAGCGTTTGAGTTGATTTGAACTCAAACGAAATGCTTCGGAATTTAGATAGTTTTATTTGTGTGCAAGCACACTAAATGTAAAACTCCTAAAACTCTGTCGCATTTTAGCGTTCTTAGTATCATAAAATATGGCTTTTGAGATTATTATGCCAAAGCTTGGTGTGGACATGCAGGAAGGCGAAATCATCGAGTGGAAGAAACAAGAGGGTGATGTGGTTAATGAGGGGGATATCCTTCTTGAAATCATGTCAGATAAAACGAACATGGAACTTGAAGCAGAAGATTCTGGTGTTCTATTGAAGATTACCCGTCAGGCTGGTGAAACTGTACCAGTTACTGAGGTTATTGGTTATATTGGAGCAGAGGGTGAAGTTGTGGCCGATAATGCTGCGAGCGCACCAGCTACAGAAGCTGCTCCGCAAGTTGAAGAAGTTGCTACTGTGGAAGCACCTGTAGTGGCAGCACAAGCCAAAGCCCCTGTCGTACACGAAGGTGGCAAAGTACGTGCAACACCTAAAGCACGTAAAGTAGCGCGTGAGTTGGGGATTGACCTCGCTCAAGTTTCAGGAACTGGAGCAAAAGGTCGTGTTCATGCTGATGACGTTGAGGACTTTAAGGGTGCTCAACCTAAGGCAACTCCGTTGGCACGTAAGATTGCAGCGGACCTTGGTATTGATTTAGCTAGCGTATCTGGAACAGGCTTTGGTGGTAAGATTACCAAGGAAGATGTCCTTGTAATCAGTGCCCCAGCCCAAGTTAAGGAAGCTGCAGCTGCACCTGTGGTTGAAGCTAAGCCAGAAAAAGTCTTGCCAGAAGGTGTGGAAGTTATTCCAATGTCTGCTATGCGTAAGGCTATTTCTAAGGGAATGACGCACTCTTACTTAACTGCGCCAACCTTTACCCTTAACTACGATGTGGACATGACTAACCTTATGGCTCTTCGTAAGCAAGTCCTTGATCCAATCATGAATAAGACTGGCATGAAGGTGACCTTCACTGATTTGATTGGTTTGGCAGTTGTGCGTACCCTTATGAAAGAGGAACACCGTTACCTCAATGCATCCTTGATTGATGATGCGCAAAATATCGAATTACACAAATTTGTTAATCTCGGTATTGCCGTTGGTCTCGATGATGGCTTGATTGTACCGGTCGTTCATGGTGCAGATAAGATGAGTTTGTCTGACTTTGTGGTGGCCTCTAAGGATGTCATCAAAAAAGCTCAGGCTGGTAAATTGAAAGCGGCAGAAATGTCAGGTTCTACTTTCTCTATCACTAACTTGGGAATGTTCGGAACCAAGTCATTCAATCCAATCATTAATCAACCAAACTCAGCCATTCTTGGTGTTTCAGCAACTATTCAGACACCGGTTGTTGTTGATGGTGAAGTTGTCGTACGTCCAATCATGGGTCTATGCTTGACTATTGACCACCGTATTGTAGATGGTATGAATGGTGCTAAATTCATGGTTGATTTAAAACATTTGATTGAAAATCCAATGGAATTGTTGATTTAAGTAAAAAAATATCTGAAAACTGAAGTTTTAAAATAGAAAGGAGAGGGCGTTAAAGCGTTTGAGTTGATTTGAACTCGAACGAAATGCTTCGGAATTTAGATAGTTTTACTTGTGTGCAAGCACACTAACGTAAAACTCCTAAAATTCTGTCGCATTTTAGCGTTCTTAGTATCATAAAATATGGCTTTTGAGATTATTATGCCTAAGCTCGGTGTGGACATGCAGGAAGGCGAAATCATCGAGTGGAAGAAACAAGAGGGTGATGTGGTTAATGAGGGAGATATCCTTCTTGAAATCATGTCAGATAAAACGAACATGGAACTTGAAGCAGAAGATTCTGGTGTTCTTTTGAAGATTACCCGTCAGGCTGGTGAAACAGTACCAGTTACTGAGGTTATTGGTTATATTGGAGCAGAGGGTGAAGTTGTGGCTGATAATGCAGCCAGTGCACCTGTTGCAGAAGCAACTGCTCAATTAGAATCTGCTGGTCTTGAAGTTCCTAAAGCTCCTGCCCAAGCTGCTCCAGCAGCTGCTGCAGAAAAAGCACCGCTTGCTGACAATGAGTACGATATTATCGTTGTTGGTGGTGGTCCTGCTGGTTACTATTCTGCCATTCGTGGTGCACAACTTGGTGGTAAGGTTGCCATCGTTGAAAAATCTGAATTTGGTGGAACATGTTTGAATAAAGGATGTATCCCAACTAAGACCTATCTTAAAAATGCAGAAATCCTTGATGGACTTAAGATTGCTGCAGGTCGTGGTATTAACCTAGCGTCAACAAACTACACTATCGATATGGATAAGACAGTTGACTTTAAGAACTCTGTTGTTAAGACTCTTACTGGTGGTGTTCAAGGTCTTTTGAAGGCTAACAAGGTCACTATTTTTAACGGTCTTGGTCAAGTTAATCCAGATAAGACAGTTACTATTGGTTCAGAAACAATCAAGGGACGTAATATCATCCTTGCGACTGGATCAAAAGTATCTCGTATCAATATTCCTGGTATTGAGTCACAACTTGTGATGACATCAGATGATATCCTTGACTTGCGTGAATTGCCTAAATCACTTGCTGTTATGGGTGGTGGTGTCGTTGGTATCGAACTTGGTCTTGTTTATGCTTCATACGGTGTAGAAGTAACTGTTGTTGAGATGGCTGACCGCATTATTCCTGCTATGGATAAAGAAGTGTCACTTGAACTTCAAAAAATCCTTGCTAAGAAGGGTATGAAGATCATGACTTCTGTTGGTGTTTCTGAAATTGTTGAAGCCAACAACCAATTGACCCTTAAACTTAATAATGGTGAAGAGATTGTAGCTGATCGCGCCCTTCTTTCAATCGGTCGTGTTCCTCAGTTGGATGGTCTTGAAAATCTTAACCTTGAATTAGACCGTGGTCGTATCAAAGTGAATGCTTATCAAGAAACATCAATCCCTGGTATCTATGCACCGGGTGATGTAAACGGAACTAAGATGCTTGCTCACGCTGCTTACCGTATGGGTGAAGTTGCAGCTGAAAATGCTATGCATGGTAACGTTCGTAAGGCTCACCTTGACTACACACCAGCTGCTGTATACACACACCCAGAAGTCGCAATGTGTGGTCTTACTGAAGAAGATGCACGCGCTAAATATGGTGATGTCCTCATTGGTAAATCAAGCTTTGCTGGTAATGGACGTGCTATTGCTTCAAACGAAGCTCAAGGTTTTGTTAAAGTCGTTGCAGATGCGAAGTACCATGAAATCCTTGGTGTTCATATCATTGGACCGGCTGCAGCTGAATTGATTAACGAAGCGTCAACAATTATGGAAAATGAATTGACTGTAGATGAGCTCTTGCAATCTATCCACGGTCACCCAACCTTCTCTGAAAACATGTACGAAGCCTTTGCTGACGTACTTGGAGAAGCAATCCATAACCCACCAAAGCGTAAATAATACGGATAAAATTCTCGGACAGATGTTCGAGGATTTTTCTTTTGTCGCAAATTTTCATCTTTAGATAAATCTCGTAAATTTCTTTGCATTTTTTGTGTTAAGTACGAATAGTTAGTTAAAGGGTTTTCAAATAAGATAAGTCGCTATTTTAGTAGCGTTTATAATTTTATAATATTTCTATTTTATTTAGAAAATTTTTAATAACGCCCTTTCCACGAGAGTTTTTCTGTGGTAAAATGGTTCAAGTATTACAAATGCAAAAGGAAAGTTAAATGCGAACAAAAGATTTTATCTACTATGCTAGTGCGGCTGTTCTCTTGGCTGTAACTACTCAGGTTGCTCAAGCAGACGAAGTGGCAACACAAACGCCTTCTATTACTGAAGGGAATCAGTATCAACCTGCGACAGCGGCTGAGATTTTTGGTGGTGAAGCAGCCTTACCTGTAACTCCTAGTTCAACGGTTTCAGCACCCGCAGCTTCGAGTGAAGTGGCAAAAGCTAGTGCTCCAGTGGTATCTACGTCTCCTGCTTCACAGAGTTCCGAGGCTGCAACGGCAACTGCATCAACATCTGTAGCTAACTCAACAACGATTGTTACGTCTACATCAGCAGTGACTTCAAACGCTAGCTCTGAGAGTGTGACCGCTTCTGCACATTCAACAGCTTCTGAAGCCCCTAACAGCGCTGTTGCCACACCTGCTAAATTAACGAATTCTACGGATGTTCCTTCGCCAACTCTTAAGGTGCAACCGAAGACTTTTATCGATGTCAGCAGCCATAATGGTGAAATCAGTGTAGATGACTATCGTGCTCTTGCACGCCAAGGTGTTGGTGGTGTCGTTGTTAAGTTGACTGAGGATACTTGGTACAACAACCCTAAAGCACCATCACAAGTTCGCAATGCTCAAATTGCCGGTCTTCAAGTATCTACCTATCATTTTTCTCGATACACAACAGAGGAAGAAGCACGTGCCGAGGCTCGTTTCTACATTCAAGCTGCACAAAATCTTAACCTTCCAAAGAGCACTGTTATGGTTAACGATTTCGAAGACTCTAAGATGCTTCCAAATATCAACCATAACACTCAAGCTTGGGTTAACGAAATGCGTAAGCATGGATACAACAACTTGATGTTCTACACAAGTGCCAGCTGGTTGGATGAGAATAATCTAGGCTACCGTGGACCTGTCTCAACCTCTCAATTTGGTATCGAAAATTTCTGGGTCGCACAGTACCCATCATCAACTCTTACAGCTACAAGCGCTAAAAACATGCGTTACAATGCTAAAACTGGTGCTTGGCAGTTTACAGCAACTGCTAATATCCTGCCAGGTAAACATGTCTTCGACCACAGCGTGGATTATACAGGACGTTTCACAGCTAATGCTAGTGCTGAGGTTGATGCAACTCAAGGCAATTTGAGTGGAACCATTTCTATTGTCAACAATAATCCAACTGTTGGTAGCTTTGATGTTGTCATCTCTAATGTCAAAGCACCAAATGGTGTTGAAACAGTCTCTGTCCCAATTTGGTCAGAAATTAATGGTCAAGATGACATTATCTGGTATACGGCTAACCGTCAAAATAATGGAACTTATACAGTAAACGTTAAGGCTTCAGCTCATAAAAACTCGACAGGGCTTTATAATATCCACCTTTATTATGTTCAAAAAGATGGTCAATTGACGGGTGTTGGTGGAACAACTACGCAAGTCTTCATTGGTAAGACACCTGAGCAGTTGAAACCTAAAGCAAGTTTTGCTATTGAAAACAATAATGCTAAGGCTGGAACTTTTGACGCCGTTATCACCAATATCTCAGCACCACTAGGTGTTAAAGAAGTTTTGGTGCCATCATGGAGTCTTGAAAATGGCCAAGACGACCTTATTTGGCATAAGGCGACTAAGCAAACTGATGGCAGCTACCGTGTAACCATTAAGGCAAGTGAGCATAAGGGCACTAAAGGAAATTACCGTGCCGATGCTTATATCGTGGATAACTCTAACAATCGCCATTATATTGCTGAAAAAGTAGTGGCTGTTGATTATGCTCGACCAAGTGGTGTCCTTACGATTGAAAACAACAATACTGCAGCAGGTACTTTTGATGCAGTTGTTCGTAACATTGTTGCTCCTACAGGTTTGAAAGAAGTTCTTGTTCCTTCATGGAGTTTAGCTGGTGGTCAAGACGACCTTATCTGGCATAAGGCAACTCGTCAAGCCGATGGTTCTTACCGAGTGACTATCAAAGCAACGGATCATAAGAATTCAACTGGTAAGTACCGTGCCGATGCCTACCTTGTAGATGACTCTAACAAACGTTTCTACCTTACTGAAAAAGTGGTAGAAGTTTCTCAAACTCGTCCTAGTGCAAGCCTCTTTATTGAAAATAATAATGCTGATTTAGGTACTTTTGACGCTGTTATCCGCAATATCGTAGCACCAAATGGGGTTAAGGAAGTTTTAGTTCCTTCATGGAGTCTCGTTAATGGACAGGATGATCTCGTTTGGCACAAGGCTAGTCGCCAATCTGATGGTAGCTACCGTGTCACTATTAAGGCTAGTGAGCATAAAAATTCACTAGGAAATTACCGTGCTGACGTTTACATCGTAGATAATGCCAACCAACGTCATTATGTCACTGAAACCATTGTAGACGTAAAACATAATAAGCCAGTCGGTACTATTTCAGTTGTTAATAACAATAATGATACTGGTACTTTTGATGTCATTATCAGTGATGTCTATGGTTCTAAAGGTGTTCGTACTGTTCAAGTACCTATTTGGTCTGAAAAAGATGGTCAAGATGACATTCGTTGGTATGAAGCCACACGTCAAGCTAATGGCACTTATACGGTAAATGTTCAAGCTACTAACCACAAAAATTCAACAGGTTTGTACAATATTCATTTGTACTACATTTTAAATGATGGGTCACAAGTTGGTGTAGGAGGGACAACGACAACAGTTGAATTCCGTAATGCTAAGACTAAAACGCAAACCTATATCACTAATGTTAATTCAGAAGCAGGTAGTTTTACAGTTGTAGTTGATCAAGCGCCACAAGGACGTCAGATTAAGAATATTCGTGTAGCTGTATGGTCAGAAAGTAACCAAGGAAACCTTTCTTGGTACAATACAGCACCTACTGGAACACATACTGAAATCAATGTATCGACTGTTAATCATAAGAATCTCATAGGTAACTATACGACTCACGTTTATGTAGATTATGTAGACAATACTGTAGACGGATTTAACCTTGGTGAGACAGCTCTTGCTCCACGTAATCGTCGTGTTGAACCTCAGACGACTTATTATTCTCAACGTGACCCTCGTTGGGCTTCTAAGTGGTATGGTGTCAGCAATATGGATCAATCTGGCTGTGTTCCAACATCACTTGCCATGACTTTTACAGATATCTTGGGAACTGTCATTGCACCAACGACAGTTGCGGATTATTTGTACTACAATACAAATTCATTTAACAAAACATCAGTCGCTGGTACTGATGCAGATGGTATTGTATTAGCAAGTAAAAATTGGGGTCTGAAGAGCAACGTACTTTCAAGTATTGCTAACATTGCCTCAGCTTTGATGTCAGGGCAACACGTTTTGGCGGCAGTAGGAGCAAGTCAATTTATCAATTATCCTTACACGCATGAAATCGTACTTCATGGCTATGATAATGGTAAAACATATGTTCGTGATCCATTTAACGCCAATAACAATGGATGGTATTCATTGGATTACATTCATGGTGTTCAGAGTAGAGATTCAATGGATACTAAGCTTGGTGCACCATTCTTCTCTGTCTTTGCTTAATCTATCAATCAAAGGTCTTTAGAAGGAAACTTCTAAGGGCTTTTTTAGTGTTGATTTTTGATAGTTATCTTGTTATTTACCTATTTTCAGAATATTATATACAGGGTTGAAATCTTATATTTATAGGTTTTTACGTTATTAATTTGGGTTGTGTTAGTACTATTAGTATAGAAATTACTTAAATTTTTATCATTTTTGTAGTTTTTTTAGAGAATTATCACTTTTCCTCTATTCGTAAGATATTTTCTATGGTAAAATGGGTGACGTATTAAAAAGTGTCAAAGGAAAGTTAAATGCGAACAAAAGATTTTATCTACTATGCTAGTGCAGCTGTCCTCATGGCGGTGACCACTCAGGTAGCCAGTGCGGATGAGGTAGCCACTCAAATGCCTACAGTTACTGAAGGGAACCAATATCAACCTGCGACTGCAGCAGATATTTTTGGTGATGGAGCAGTTCTTGCGCAAGAGTCACCAGCAGCAAGACCAAGTTTAACTGTTGCGGAAACATCTACAGCCACAAGTGAAGTAACAAACTCAAGTGCTCCACAAGTCAGTCAAGCGAGCTCAACAACGGTTGTAGCATCTGAATCAAGAGGAGTTGCATCTGAATCTGTAGTTCAGCCGAACACGGTAGAGAGTTCTGAAAATGCTAGGGTATCGACTTCTTCTGAGGTTTCAAGCGAGGTTGTAGCTGGACCTGCTAAATTGACTCATGCTTCAGGTTCATCTAATGATACTGATGTTTTAAAACCGAAGGCTAGCTTCTCAATTGAGAACAACAACAAGGTAACTGGTACCTTTGATGCGGTGGTTCGAGATATTGTTGCACCATTGGGTGTTAAAGAGGTTCTTATCCCATCTTGGAGTCTAGCTAATGGTCAAGATGATTTGATTTGGCATAAGGCAGCTAAGCAAATGGATGGCTCTTATCGTGTAACGATTAAGGCGGTTGATCACAAGGGCGAAGCTGGGAATTACCGTGCGGATGCCTATGTTGTTGACCGAACAAATAAGAGACATTATATTTCTGAGAAAGTAGTCTCTGTAACTTACTCTCGTCCAAGCGCAACCCTAACTATTGAAAATAATAATGCAGCTACAGGCACTTTTGATGCTGTGGTGAAAAACATCATAGCTCCTACAGGTCTGAAAGAAATCTTAGTACCGTCATGGAGTCTAGTTGGTGGACAAGATGATTTGATTTGGCATAAGGCTACGAAACAAGCGGATGGTTCTTACCGTGCTACCATTAAGGCAAGTGACCACAAAAATTCAACCGGTAAATACCGTGCCGATGCTTATATTGTAGATAATTTTAACAAGCGTTTCTACTTGACTGAAAAAGTGGTGGAAGTTAGCCAATCTCGTCCAAGTGCCAGCCTAACGATTGAAAATAACAATGCTACGACAGGAACTTTTGACGCGGTGGTTCGCAATATTGTTGCGCCTAATGGTCTTAAAGAGATTCTGATACCTTCATGGAGTCTTGTTAATGGACAGGACGATTTAGTTTGGCATAAGGCAAGTAAACAAGCAGATGGCAGCTATCGTGTGACGATTAAGGCTTCAGAACACAAACATTCAACTGGAAAATACAGAGCGGATGCTTATCTCATAGATAATACTGGTAACCGCCAGTATTTGACTGAGGCTGTGGTTGAGGTCAATGAAACTAAGCCAAGTGGTAGTATTTCTATCTTAAATAACAATGGTTCTGGAACTTTTGATGTGGTCATCAGTGATGTCTATAGCCCTAAAGGTGTGCGTACGGTTCAGGTACCTATCTGGTCTGAGACTGATGGTCAAGATGATATTCGTTGGTATGAAGCTACACGTCAAACAGATGGCAATTACAAGGTTACTGTTCAGGTAGCCAACCACAAAAACGTAACTGGTATTTACAATGTTCATCTTTACTTTATCCAAAATGATGGCTCACGAATCAGTGTAGGGGGAACACAAACAAAAGTTACTTTGTCAGAACCTAAAGCCGACCTTGCCATCACTGCTCTCAACAATGCTACGGGTAGCTATGATCTTGTTATCTCAAACTTGATTGTGCCACGAGGTTTCAAAGAAGTCCTAGTTCCAACCTGGTCAGAAAAGAACGGTCAAGATGATATCATCTGGTACAAGGCAGCCAAGCAAGCTAATGGAGACTATAAGGTAACTGTTCGTTCAAGTAACCATAAAGGTGATAGCGGCCTTTATAATTCTCATGTTTATTTGGTTGACAATGATGGTAAATTCATTGGCCTAGGTGGCAAACAAGTGACACTTGATATCACTAAAACTCAAGGAACATTGACTATTACCAATAATGATAAAAATCGTGGAACTTTTGACGTTCTTATCACCAATCTGACGAATCCAAGTGGTATTTCAGGTGTGGTAATACCTGTTTGGTCTGAGCAAAATGGTCAGGATGATCTTGTTTGGCATAATGCCACAAAACAGGATGATGGTTCCTACAAGGTGACTATTTCAGCCAGTCAGCACAAGTGGAATTCAGGCAAGTATATCGTTCATGGCTATATTGTTGATGCTTCTGGTAAGAATATCGGCTTTGGCGCTACCTCTGCCGATGTGGTAGCACCTAAGAAAATCGGTTCGGCATCAAGAGGAAACTACGATGTTTTAAATAAGGTTGTCTATCTAGATGCTGGCCATGGTGGCTATGATCCAGGAGCTTCGTACTTTGGTATTTCTGAAAAGAGCTTGACTTTGGCAATCCAAAGCCGTGTGAAAGCTAAACTAGAATCAGAAGGTTATCAAGTTGTGACCATACGTACCAGCGATACCTATGTTGATTTGACGGATCGCTCTCGTGCAGCTAATGCCTCTGAATCAGATATCTTCGTAAGTATCCACATCAATGCTTCAGGCAGTTCAGCAGCACAGGGAATCGAAACTTATTATTACCAACCTTATGCAGAATACCCATCACGCATTAATGCGACCTACCATGCTAATCCGACTCGTTTGAGTATGAGTGACACTTTGGCCAATGCCATCCAGTCCAGCCTTATTAATGCGACTGGCGCTCAGAATCAGGGTGTGAAACGTCAAACCTTTGCAGTCTTGCGTGAAACGACAGCGCCAGCAGTTCTCCTTGAACTTGGCTTCTTGTCAAATCCTCAAGAAGCAGCCCGTTTGAATACCTCTGCTTATCAAGAGACTTTAGCTAACGCAATTGTGGCAGGGATTAAGCGTTATTATTCTGTTTATAACTAATAGATTGAGAGAATTTTATAGTTCTCTCTTTTTTTATTTTAAAGGAGCGAAAACGCTTGCATAAATCTAATCTAAATGGTATATTAAAAAACATGAAAACGTTAACCAAAAGGAGTTAGTATGAAAAGAAATACTCAAACTAATGACGAAAAAGTCCTTCGTTATAGTCTTCGCAAGTACAAGTTAGGGTTGGCTTCTGTAACCATTGGAGCTGTTTTTTTGAGCTTTGCTGCTACTCATGGAGTCAAGGCAGAAGAAGTAGTGTCAACACCTGCCTCAAGTACACAGGTAGAATCAGCTGATTCTAGTCTTACCACCAGTGGTCTAGTAACTGAAACGCCAACAGCTCCTCTAACAGCCGAGAATGCCACAGTGTCCAAGGAAAATGAGCCAGTTTCTCTTTCAGAAGAAAATACTAGCCGTACCGAGCCTACCAATCTAACTGAAACTAGCGAAAACACGCCAAAAACAGTAAGTACTAATAATAGTCAAGCTCTCACTAATACATCTGAGGAACCTATTGCTGAGGGGACTATTCGCTTGCATTTCCAAGAGTTGCCAAGTCAGGATAAGGCATCACTTGGGCTTTGGACTTGGGATGATGTGGAGACGCCATCATCTCAGAAAGGTGCTTGGCCAACAGGAGCAACCTCATTTGCAGAAGCCAAACAGGATAATTATGGTGTTTACTTGGATGTAAAGCTGTCTTCAACACCTAAAAAGCTTAGTTTCTTGATTAATAATGCCGCTGGAACGAACCTTTCAGGGGATAAAGCAGTCGAAATTCTTAGCCCTCAAATGAATGAGGCTTGGATTGACAAAGATTTTCAAGTTTACAGTTATCAACCTATCCCTCAAGATCACGTTCGTATCAATTATTTCCGTACGGATGGCGACTATAGTAATAAGTCTGTCTGGTATTGGGGTGATGTTAAGGATGCTCCAAGTAATTGGCCTGATGGTGTCAATTTCCAACCAAATGGTAAATATGGTGCCTATTTAGACATTCCGCTAACCGAGGCTGCTAAATCTATCGGATTTTTACTCTTAGATGAGAGCAAAACAGGAGATGATGTGAAAATTCAACCAAATGATTATAAATTTAGTGACTTGAAAAAAACTCGTCAGCTTTTCGTACGAGATACTGATACGACAGTCTACACCAACCCTTATTTTGTTAAGGATGTGCGTTTGACTGGAGCTCAGCAGCTTAGTCCAAGCCAAATCGAACTTAGCTTCACCAATTTAGAAGATGTTTCATCTGAGGATATTCTCAAAGACCTAAAGGTGACAGACAAGGATGGTAACAGTGCAACTCTTAAACAGCTTGAGTTGGATGCTAAACTCAAAAAAGCTACATTAACAGGTGATTTTGCTGCGGAAAATCTGCCTTACAAGGTCACTTTGGGCAATGATAGTTTTAAAACGTCTGAGAGTTGGCAATTGAAGGATGCGCTCTACAGTTACGATGGTGAATTGGGTGCCCGTCTTCAAGAGAATGGTACTAAGGCACATGTGACACTTTGGTCACCAAGTGCAGATCAAGTAGATATCATTGTCTATGATAAGAATAATCAAGACATGGTTCTTGCTGAACATGCCCTAAGCAAAGGACCTCGAGGTACTTGGCAAGCTGACTTGCTTGCGACTGATCTTGGTTTGGAAAACTTAACAGGTTATTTCTATCAATATCGCATTAAACGTGGTGATCAGTCTGTAATCGTTTTGGATCCTTATGCTAAGTCTTTGGCTGCTTGGAATAGTGACGATGCCAGCAAGGGACCTGAACACAAGATTGCCAAGGCTGCCTTTGTAGATCCTGCTAATTATGGACCAAAAGATCTTGACTACGCTAAGATTCCAAACTTTAAATCTCGAGAAGATGCCATCATTTATGAGGCTCATGTCCGAGATTTCACCTCTGATAAGGCTATCTCAGCTGAATTGAAACACCAGTTTGGGACTTTTGCAGCCTTTGCAGAGCGTTTGGATTATCTTAAAGATCTCGGTGTTACCCATATTCAGCTTTTACCAGTATTAAGCTACTATTTCGTCAATGAAATGCAAAATGGGAAGCGTTTGGATGCCTATGCATCAAGTGATAGTAACTACAACTGGGGCTATGATCCACAAAACTATTTCTCTTTGACGGGTATGTATTCTGAAAACCCAAATGAACCAGCTAAACGTATCGAAGAATTCAAGAATTTAGTTGCTGCTATTCATGCCCACGGTATGGGCGTTATCTTGGATGTAGTCTATAATCATACAGCCAAGACAGCTATTTTTGAAGACCTTGAGCCAAATTATTATCACTTTATGGATGCTGATGGTACTCCTCGTTCGAGTTTTGGAGGGGGTCGTCTAGGCACGACTCACTATATGAGTCGTCGTGTCTTGGTTGATTCGATTGCTTATCTTACTAAGGAATACAAGGTGGATGGTTTCCGTTTTGATATGATGGGTGACCATGATGCTGAAAGTATCGAGCAAGCTTACCATGCTGCAAGTGCCCTTAATCCAAACCTTATTATGCTTGGTGAGGGCTGGGTGACTTATACTGGCGATGAAAATAGCCCTGTTCAGCCTGCCAATCAGTCTTGGATGAAAGACACAGATACCGTAGCTGTATTTTCAGACGATATTCGAAACACCCTCAAATCAGGTTATCCAAACGAGGGGACACCTGCCTTTATCACAGGTGGCAAACGTGATATTAATAAGGTCTTTGACAATATCAAGGCACAGCCAACTAACTTCGAGGCTGATTCTCCAGGTGATGTGATTCAATATATTGCTGCTCACGATAATTTGACCCTTTTTGATATCATCGCCCAATCAATCAAGAAAGATCCAAGCAAGCCTGAGAATAATGCTGAAATTCATCGTCGCTTGCGTCTAGGAAACCTTATGGTCTTGACAGCTCAGGGAACACCATTTATTCACTCTGGTCAGGAATACGGCCGCACCAAACAGTTCCGTGATCCTGCCTACCGTTATCCTGTGTCTGAGGACAAGGTGCCGAATAAGTCACATCTCTTAGTGGATGAAAAGGGCAATCCATTTGACTATCCTTACTTTATCCATGATTCTTATGATTCTAGTGATGCCGTCAATCATTTTGACTGGACTAAAGCAACTGATAGCCAGGCCTTCCCAGAGAATACGAAAACTCGCGCCTTTACCAAAGGTTTGATCGCCTTACGTAAGTCGACAGATGCCTTCAATTTCAAATCAAAAGCAGATGTAGATGCACGTCTAACGCTATTGACAGTTCCTGGTCAGGACAATGTCGCTCAAGAAGATTTGGTATTGGGATACCAAACTGTTGCTTCGAATGGAGACCGTTACCTTGTCTATGTCAATGCTGATAGCAAGGCTCGTCAGTTTGATTTGAGCAAGATTACAAATGGCCTATCCTATCTGGTTTTGGCAGATGGCAGTCAAGTCAATTTATCCGGAATTAGTGAGTTATCAGGTGTTGCAATCAACAATCACATCTTGACCTTGGATCCACTAACAGCGACTATTATTCGTTTGACTAATGCTAAAACACCAACTGAGGCAGTAGATCAGCCTTCTGAAAAGACCGGGTCATTTGGTGGTAAAAATACTGAGGCAACTAAAACAAATGTCAAGGCTTCAGGTAAAGAGGACCTTGTTGGAGATGCTGAACTTGTTAATCGTGATAATGGTCAGGCTAAGACTGAAGCTAGTCATCAGACTGATAAACAACTGCCATCCACTGGTGAAAAGACAAATCGTGGACTCTTTGTAGCAGGTCTGCTAAGTATTCTTAGTCTAGGATTCCTTCGAAAACGTCGTACAAAATAATAAGTAGCAACAGGTTATTTCCTGTTGTTTTTCTTTTATTTAGAATCATTCTTATCTGCTCTTTAGAATAGTTCTTAAATAGCCTAAAACCGTTGACAGTGCTGGTTTCTTCTGTTAGTTTAGATATTGTTCTCTTACATACGAGAGATCATTATTGACTTATCATCGTTCGTTTTTTATTAATGATAAAACGACGATTCACATATATAACGACAAATGTCGAACACTATCTTGAAAATAGGAGACATTCATGAAAAAACTTAGCAAACTTGGTGTTGTTCTTTTGGCATCAGGACTTTTATTGACGGCTTGTGCCAAATCTGGTAATTCAAGTCATTCAAGTTCAACTAGCTCAAAACTCACAGCCAGTGAGCAAAAGCAATTGAAGCAGGCCACAAGTGATTACAAGACTTTCGTAGAAGGCGAAATTGATCAGCTTTTGAAAGATACTGAAGGATTCAGTGAAACCCTCAAGTCAGGAAATCTTGAAGAAGCTAAGAAACAATACCCATTGATTCGTATGGCTTACGAGCGTTCAGAGCCGATTGCAGAAAGCTTTGGTGAGTCTGACGTGAAAATCGACTACCGTTTGGTTGATTACATGGACGAAAATAAATCAGAAGACGGTTGGTCAGGGTTCCACCGTATCGAACGTATCATGTGGCAAGACAACACGACAGAGGGTACTGATACCTATGTAGATAAGTTGGTTAACGATATTAAGGAACTCAAAGCTAAAATTGCAACTGTTAAAGTTACTCCAGATATCATGCTGACGGGTGCTGTAGACCTTCTTAATGAAGTTGCTACTCAAAAGATTACAGGTGAAGAAGAAGTCTTCTCACACACCGATCTTTACGACTTCCGTGCCAATATTGAAGGGGCAGAAAAAATCTTTGAACTCTTCAAGCCATTGATTCAAAAGAAAGATGCTAAGCTTGTTAAGACTTTGGAAACAGAATTCAAGAATGTCAATGGTCTTTTGGACAAACACATGACTGATGAGAAAAACTATAAGTCTTATACAGATTTGAGTGAGGCAGATACTAAGGAATTGGCCGAAGCTGTAACTAAACTTGGTGAACCATTATCACAAATGGGTGTTATCCTAGATGGGAAATAAGAAAAATGACTGACGAAAAATTTTTAGATAAAAAAATGGACCGTCGTGAATTTCTTAAAAAAGCAGGTATTGGAGGGGCTGGGCTTGCGCTTGGTCTTTCTGGTGCATCTGCTTTTTTCGCTAATCAGGATAGTTCAACAAAAAAAGCCCTTGATGGGGATGAAGATATTAGCTTCTTTGGTAAGCACCAAGCTGGGATTACGACTCCCATGCAGAAGGCTTGCTACTTGGTGGTTCTAGATCTTCATACAACTGATAAAAAAGAAGTGATCCAACTCTTTAAAGACTGGACAGACTATAGTAGTAAATTGGTCGAAGGAGAGCTGGTCAAAAAAGATGGTTCCAATGCCCTCTTACCTCCAACAGATACAGGTGAAACAGTGGGACTCAACCCCTATCGCTTGAGCCTGACTTTTGGTGTTTCGGCTGATTTTCTTAAAAAACTTGGCTTGGAATCCAAGCGTCCTAAGCTCTTCCGTGATTTACCTCCATTTCCAAAGGAGCAGTTGCAGGACAAGTATACAGGCGGAGATATCGTCATACAAGCCTGTGCGGACGATGAACAGGTAGCCTTCCATGCTGTTCGAAATCTGATCCGCAAAGGTCGTAATAAAATCACCATGAAGTGGAGCAAATCTGGTTTTGCAGCCATCGGAGATCGTAAGGAGACGCCGCGAAATCTCTTTGGTTTTAAGGACGGTACTGCCAATGTTACGACGGAAAAGGAATTCGACAAGGTTGTCTGGACTGATAGTAAAGATTGGATGAAGGGTGGTTCTTATATGGCTCTTCGTCTAGTACAGATGCACTTGGAGACTTGGGATCGTACCAATTTGCAGGAGCAGGAAAACACCTTTGGCCGCTATAAGGAATCAGGTGCTCCCTTTGGTAAGAAAGATGAGTTTGACGAAGTAGATCTGTCAAAACTACCAGTCGATTCGCATGTCCGTTTGGCTAAAGAAGTAGATCTTCCTATCTTACGTCGTTCCTATTCTTATTCTGATGGCATTGATGAGAGAACTGGCCAGTTTGATGCAGGCTTGATTTTCATTGCCTACCAGAAGGACCCAGACCGTTTTGTCAAAATACAGACCAATCTTGGTGCTGTAGACAAGATGAATGAGTACATCACCCATATCGGAAGTGGGCTCTTTGCTTGCTTTGCTGGCGTGGAGAAAGGAGGCTACCTTGGTCAAGCACTCTTTGAATAAACTCCTCGTTTTGCTTGGACTTTTAGCTCTATTCTGGTCCTATCCAGTTGCTGCTGAATCCTATAGTGATCTCTATATCAAAATCACAGATGCAACAACAGCTGTTCAAAACAAGGATCAAGCAAAAGCTAAGGAATTAGTTGGTGAGATTAAAACTGATTTCGAAACTAAAGAAAATCACGATTCCAAGGCTGGTAAAAAAGTTAGCAAGGCTCTTGATATTAAAGGTGACGTGACAGAAGAAGACCTAACCTCTATCTCGTCAGCCCTTCTTAAATTTGAGAAAGAGCAAAATCCTGTTGACTTGGATGCCGAAAAGGAAAAACTTGAGACCCGTCTCAATCCTTATTTCAAGAATTTACAGGATGCCATTACGGCTAAAGACCTAGCTGAGACCCGCAAAACTTATGGCGAATTGAATAATGCTTGGACGCGAAATGAAGCTGTTGTCCGTGACCACAGTACTGCCTACTACGGCAAGATTGAGACGGCTATTTCACTTTTGCGAAGCAGTATTGAGACGGAGCCTACTGATTTCACCAGCATCCAGTCATCCTATGATGATCTCAAGGGTGGGATTGATGACTTTATCAAGGGCGTCCCTCTTGATAGCACAAGCTCAAGTTTAACCCTAAAAGATGGTATTAAGCTCTTGGAAAAAGCTCTCGGTCAATTCCAATCAGGTGATGAAAAAACGGCTGCGGCAACTATGAAGAAGTTCATCACTATCTGGCCAACCATTGAAGGTGACGTGAGCACGACTAACCCAAGCCTCTATACGCGCGTGGAGAGTGAAACACCGGTTATCATGGTTAAGGGGAAAGAAAAAGCTTATCAGGACAAACTGCAAGCCTTAATTACAGACCTATCAGCTATCGATACCAGTGCTTCTTATAATGCATTTGATGCCATGTTGATTCTCTTGCGTGAAGGGGTTGAAGCCCTCCTCATCGTCATGGCTCTTGTGACAACTCTTAAGGCAGCTAAGATGCGTAAGGGACTCAAATGGGTTTATGGCGGAGCCATTGCTGGTGTTCTTGCCAGCGCAGTTATAGCTGTTATCTTACAAGTTGTTTTTCCAGCCGTAACTTCGGGCTCTAACCGAGAAATTATTGAAGGTGGCGTTGGTATCTTTGCAGTTGCGATGATGATTCTGATTGGTATTTGGCTTCATAGCAAGTCTTCAGTCAAACAGTGGAATGACTTTATGGACCGTCAGATGAAGACAGTGACGGCTACTGGAAGTTTTGTATCTATGTTTGCCCTTAGTTTCTTGGCTGTCTTCCGTGAAGGTGCCGAGACCATTCTTTTCTATGTTGGTATTATCCCACGTATCACGACAGCTAATTTCTTGATTGGTATTGCTTTAGCCATTGCAGTTCTTGTTATTATTGCCGTTGCTATGACTAAAGCTAGTCACTATATTAAACCACATCGTATCTTCTTTATTTTGACCTGGTTGATTTATGCCTTGGCCTTCAAGATGCTCGGTGTCAGCATTCATGCCCTTCAGTTGACTAATATGATGTCCAATCATTTGATTAGTGGTTTCCCAACCATTGATTGGGCTGGTATCTATCCAAGCTGGGAAGTCCTAATTCCACAACTTATCTTTATTGCTATCATTGCCTTTGTAACGGTGAAACAGCATGGCAAGAAGTAAGGACGAGATGACCATTGTTGAGCATCTGGTGGAATTTCGGAGACGTTTTATTGCAGTAGTGATTTGTTTTTTCCTAGTTTTTTGTATCACCCTGTTGTTTGCTGGGGAGCTCTATGCTTATCTGACTAGAGGATTTGATAAGCCCTTATTGGTTCTTGGTCCTAACGATATTCTCTGGATTTACATTAACTTAGCCAGTCTCATGGCTGTTACGGTCACTTTGCCCTTTACCACCTACCAGATTTGGCAGTTTGTAAAACCTGGTTTGAGGGATAATGAAGCGCGTGCCATCTTTGCCTATATTCCAGCAACTTTTGTCTGTTTTGTATTGGGTTTGGCCTTTGGTTATAATTTTGTGAGTCCAGCTATCTTAGAAGTGCTTTTAAAGCTAGGTGAAGGACTCTTTGATACACAAATTACAGCACAAAACTACCTTAGTTTTTTACTGCATACGACAGTGCCTTTGGCTGTTCTCTTTGAACTTCCCGTAGTTGTTAGTTTCCTAACCTCTATAGGTATATTGACACCAGTATTTCTGACACGCTATAGACGCTATGCTTACTTCATTCTCTTGGTATTGGCAGTCGTTCTGACACCAGCCGACTTTATTAGTGACTTGGCCATGACTGCTCCCTTAATCTTACTCTATGAAGTTAGCGTAGCTCTTAGTAAGCTCATTTATAAACGTAAACAAAGAAAATATAAAGATAAATAGAAAGGAGATTTCATGGGAATTCTACGTGATATCGGAGCTCCAGGACTTATCATTATCGTCCTAGGAGCCCTCCTCATCTTTGGTCCTAAACGCTTGCCAGAACTTGGACAATCTATCGGTAAAATGTTAGCAGAATTTAAAGCAGCGGTAAATAAGACTGATGATAAAAAAGACGAAGAAGACAAGACTAAAGACTAAGATCTCTATCTAAAGGTTATCTTCAAGTTTCTTGACAATTCTAAGCTTTTATGACATAATACACTTGTATTGAATAGTAAGTCTATATCATAGGCAAGAAAAGACCCCAAGCTAACTTCCACATAAGCTCGGGGTCTTTTTTAGCACTATCTATCCTTGTTTAACCACTTGTCGATTAGACGAAGGATAACACCGACCACAATAGGTCCGATGATAGTTTTGAATAGTAAATCCATCATAGGCAAACTCACCTCCCTTCGTAGGCGGTGTCGAGGTGCCAAAGGATATTATATCATAGATTGAAAGAGATATGTTTAGTGAGTGATAGGAAGTATCAGTTAGAATGTGGTTTAATCATGCCAAACAAAAAATCAGCTCAAGAGGGCTGATTTTTTTATCTTACAAACTGATACGTTTTTCTGTTTCAGCGTCGAAGAAGTGACCTTTAGCAACGTTGAAAGTAAGGTTAACTTTTTCACCTGGATTATGGAAGTCACGCGCATCAACACGGGCAGCAAACTCAGTTTCTCCAAGTTTTAGGTAGAGCATTGTTTCTGCACCAAGAAGCTCTGAAACGACGACTTCAGCATCTACATTGGCATCTGGATAAACTTCTTGAACAATTGGACGGCTTGAAACATCTTCAGGACGGATACCAAAGATTACTTCATTGCCTTGATACCCTGTCTCTTTCAAGATTTTAGCTTGACCCTCAGAGATTGCAATATCCAAACCTTCAGAGTTAGTAATGCGGTTACCATCAACCTTAACATTAAAGAAGTTCATAGCAGGACTTCCGATGAATCCGGCAACAAATTTATTGGCTGGCTCATTATAAAGTTCTTGAGGGGTACCAATTTGTTCGATACGACCGATAGTACCAGAACCATCAGGATTTTTAGTAGAACTCATGATAACGATACGGTCAGCAAGAGTCATAGCTTCTGTTTGGTCGTGGGTAACGTAGATAGTAGTTGCACCAATATTGCGAGTAATTTTAGCAATTTCAGCACGCATGGTCACACGAAGCTTAGCATCCAAGTTTGAGAGTGGTTCGTCCATGAGGAAGACTTTAGCATCACGAACGATAGCACGTCCCATAGCTACACGTTGACGTTGACCACCAGAGAGGTCTGCAGGCTTACGATCTAAGAACTCAGTCAAACCAAGGCTAGCAGCAGCTTCACGGACACGTTTGTCGATATCATCTTTTTTATATTTACGAAGTTTAAGACCAAAGGCCATATTTTCATAAACAGTCATGTGAGGGTAAAGTGCGTAGTTTTGGAATACCATGGCAATGTCACGATCTTTTGGTGATTTGTCATTAACCACCTCACCATCGATATAGAGTTTACCTTCTGTGATTTCTTCGAGACCAGCAACCATACGGAGAGTTGTTGATTTACCACATCCTGAAGGACCTACGAAAACGATGAATTCCTTGTCTTTGATGTCGATACTGAAATCTTCGACAGAGTAGTGAGTTGCATTTGGGTATTTTTTGTAAATTTTATCCAGTTTAAGAGTTGTCATATCATTTATCCTTTATTATTTAACTGATCCGCCGGTTACACCTTCAACATAGTATTTCTGCATGAAGATAAAGAGAAGGGTGATTGGGATGGCGATGATAATAGCACCTGCGGTAAATGGAAGGAACCATTCATTGATAGCGTCTTGGTTAAGCATTTGGTAGAGTCCAAGGGCAACCGTATATTTATCTTTAACGTCGCCGAGGATAACAGATGCAAAGATGAAGTCTACCCAAGGTCCCATGAAGGCCATGAGGGCAGTGTAGACGATGATTGGTTTAGAAAGTGGCAAGGTAATCTTAGTGAAGATTTGAAGTCGAGTTGCCCCATCAATCATTGCTGATTCATCCAAAGAGTAAGGAATGGTATCAAAGAAACCTTTCGCAATGTAGAATCCAAGAGCTGCCCCAGCAGAATATACCAAGACCAAAGATGTCAAGGTTTGTGTCAAATTGAGGGCCTTCAAAATGTAGTAGACCGCAATCATTGACATGAATCCAGGGAACATGTTAAGTACAAGTGCCAATTTCAAGAAGCCATTTCTGTGTTTGAATTTAATACGGCTAAGTGAGTAGGCCATACCTACGGTAATCAAAGTTGAGAGGATACATGTACATGTGGCAACGATGAAAGTATTGATGAACCATTTTCCAAATGGGTAAGCATCGCTGGTAAACAGTTTAATGTAGTTATTAAAAGTGTAAGTCTTAGGGAAGAAGTAAGGCACCGCATTAGCTCCTTCACCACGGAAACTTGTAAGGAAGATCCAAATAATAGGGATCAACCAGATGACAGCTAGAACTGTCAATAGAATATAAGTACCAGTTAGGTAAAGATTTTTCTTACGTTTCATTATTTAGCAGCCCCTTCCTTGAATGAAGATGATCTTGTGTAGGCCAAGAGACTGAATGTTGCAGAGATGGCGAAAATCAAGATACCGATAACAGATGCCAAGTTGTAGTCTTTAGCGCTAACAGTCAGTTTGTAGAGCCAAGTTACCAAGAGGTCAGTTGAACCCGCTTGATAGTATTCAGAGTTAGTAGGTCCACCACCAGTAAGGAAGTAGATAACGTTGAAGTTATTGATATTACCAATGAATTGTTGAATCAACGATGGTGCCATAATCAAGAGAATTTGTGGAAAAGTGATGCTCTTGAAAATTTGGAATTTGCTTGCTCCATCAATTTCAGCAGCTTCAATCTGCTCAGTTGGCAAGTTCATGATGATACCAGTTGCGACCAACATTGTGAACGGAATACCAATCCACATATTTACAAAGATAATAGAGAACTTAGCCCAGAGAGGGTCAGTCAAGAATGGAATTGGTCCATTAGTAAGATGCAAGGTTTGAAGTAAACCATTCAAAGGCCCATGGTCATTAAGGAAGTTACGCATCAAAAGAAGGGATACGAACTGAGGAACGGCGATAGTGATAACAAAGAGAGTACGCCATACTTTCTTGAATTTAAGCCCTTTAGTGTTGAGCAAGAGAGCAAGGACAATACCGAAGAAGAAAGTTGTTGCTGTTGCAGCAACTGCCCAAATCAAGGTCCATGTCAAAAGTGGGAAGAAAGTACCAGCCATACGACCTTGTAAGACTTCACCAAAACTTGAGAAACCAACCCAGTCAAAGAGTGATTTAGGTGCTGGGTGATTGTGGTCAAAGTTAGTAAAGGCCAAACAGATCATGTAGATCAAAGGCAAGATTGTGAAGAGCAAAACTCCAATCAGTGGGACAGTCATAAGACCCATGTGGAAACGGCCATCAGCCAAGGTCTTGAAGTCTTCGATAAAGTTAGGAACTTTACGTCCAGACTGTTTGAGGGCCATGAGATGTCGAGCGCTTTTAAGGTTACACCAGTAAATATAAGCGAAGACTGCACAGAAGATTAATGACGCAAGTCCAAAAATCAACATAAGCATTGAATTATCTCCAGCAACCTGAACTGTAAGTTTAACGCCATTAACCTCTTTAACGGCCTCACCTTGTTCTTGAGTTCCCAAAGTAATCATTCCTTGAAGAGCTGGGACAATTTGGATAACGAATGCTACTAAGAAGGCAATCTCAGAAAAGAGGAAAAGCAATCCCTTGGTAAACTGTTTGTTAACCAAGTTTGCTAATCCCATTACCAGAAAGGATAATTTGACATCCCATGTACCTTCTTTGAAGACTTGGCGCATAGGAGTTGTGTCGTAGATTGTTTGTGACATAGATATCTCCTCAGATAAATGTGTGATTAGTGATGGTTTCTATTTTGTCTACAAATAAAAGATAAAGAGGATAGGAACTTGACCCACCTCTTTACCTTGTCATTGTTAGGATTCTTATTTAGCCGCTGCCAAATCTTTATCAAATTGTTGTAATTTAGTAAGGAATTGGTCTTCCTTGATTTTACCGTTATAAGCGTCACTCATAAGAGCAGCACTTTCAGTCCAGAAGACTGACATTTGACTAAGTTTAGGCATAACAGTTGTGTACTGCTCAGATGAACCCATAGTAATTACAGCTTGTGCAAGTGCATCCTTTTGAACAGCTTCAGAAGCTTGAACTTCTTTGTTGGCTGGGATGATGTGACGGTCTTCATTAGTGAATTGGTTATTTTGACTGTCTTTGCTTGTCAAAGCTTGTGCCAATTGGTAAGAAGCAGCAATACGTTCAGCGTTACCTTTAGATGGTGTTTGGTTAACTGCGTAAAGTTTTACACCCATGAAGGCTTTTTGTTGAACGTCTTGACCACCGATATTAACTGTTGGGTAAACAGCAATACCAAGATTGTCTTTACCGACAGCTTTAGCAGCTGCAGCGTAGTCCCATGGTCCTGATTGGAAAGCATCAACAGAACCATCTTCGAATTTAGCCATCATGTTAGCTGAATCAACATTAACAAATCCTTTGTTGTCTTTTTGAGCTGCGATGAATTTAAGAACGTTCACACCAGCTTCATTGCCCCAGTTAGTCCCTTTAACATCTTCACCGTTAGAGCCAAAGAGTGTGTCACCAACTGAAAGGAAGAGAGGACCAGTTACATAAGCATTAACTTCTTTCAAGTTGCTACCAAATTTAGCTTTAGAAGTGATTGTTTCATATGATTTCACATCTTCTTCATTAAGTTTAGATTTGTTGTAGTATGTAACTTGAGTTTCGATACCGTATGGGAAGGCGTAAGTTTTACCTTTGTATTGAGCACCTACAGCAGCTTGTTCAGTATCTTGCTCAGCAATTTCTTTTGAGTATTGCTCTGGGATTTCTTGGATAGCTCCAGCGTCTACCAATTTACCGAGTTGGTCATGTGGAAGTGAGAAGACATCTGCAGCAGTAGAAGCGTCCTTAGTCAAGTTTTCTTGAGCATTTGGATCTTCCATTTCAACCATATCAACTTTGTAACCAGATTTCTTTTCAAACTGTGCTACTGTATCTGAGTAAGATTTCTTAGCACCAGTTGGTACCCAAAGTTTCAAAGTCTTGCTATCTGAGCTTGAGCTCTTGCTTGAGTTTGAGCCACAAGCTACCAAGAGCGATCCAGCCACAAGTAATCCAGCACTACCAAGTAATACCTTTTGCCATTTTTTCATTTCTATTTCCTCCAGAAATTTAGTTTACGATAAACATTATGCAACCGTTTCCACAATCTGTCAAGTATTTTATAAAAAAATTTTTAACTTTGTGCAAACGATTGCAAAACTAAATTGTTTCGGTTATAATTGTTCTTGTATTTTACGACTATAAATATTTATTAGAATGAGAGGAAAATAATGGCTACAATTAAGGATGTTGCCCAAAAAGCAGGAGTAAGTCCTTCAACGGTTAGTAGGACCTTAAAAGATAATCCAGCCATTTCTGAAGAAACAAAAAACAAGGTGCGGGCGGCTATGGATGAATTAGGTTATGTCCCCAATCTTGCAGCTCAGATGTTGGCAACTGGCTTAACTCATAGTTTAGGTGTGATTCTTCCTCCTTTGGCGAATAGAGAAAATATCAGTCAACCCTTCTATATGGAAATTCTAACAGCAATTAATGAAGAAGCAAGTCGCAATTCTCAGGTCGTCAGTATTGCCACAGGTGCTAGTTTGGATGAATTAGTTAAACAAGTCGAACTCATGCATCGCCAAAAACGAGCTGATGGTTTCATTATTCTCTACTCTGAGAAGAATGATCCTGTTAAATCCTATCTCCTAAAAGAAAAAGTTCCTTTTGTCGTCATTGGAGCTGCAGGTGATACAAAAGATAAGGTTACCTACATCGATAATGACAATAAGGCCTTAGGTAAGGAAGCAGTGACTTATTTATCATCTCATGGTCATAAAAAAATAGGTTTTATTACGGATGACCTTTTTGGTCAAGTGGGACAGGAACGTTATCGAGGTTATAAAGAAGCAGCAGATGAACTAGAATTAGAAATCTTACCTGAACTTGTATTTTCATCTAAAACAATCGATAAGCTAAAGAAGGAATTAGATAGATTTTCTCCGACAGCTTTGATTGTCAAGGATGACCTTATCGCCCTTCGTCTCATTCAATGGCTAAACAATCAAGGAATTAGAGTACCTGAAGATTATGCCATTATTTCTTTCAATAATTCTACTTTTGCAGAAATCATGCATCCGTTCTTGACCACTTTTGATATTAATATCCAAGAACTTGCTAAAGAAAGTGTACAAAGTCTTATGGGACTCCTTAAGTCAACTAAGAACAAGTCACAGAAAGTCATCATTCCATTTAAACTTATAGAAAGAGAAAGCGTCTTAACGCATTCATAATATCTTAAGGAGAATCTAAGTAGTTGGTTAGTAAATTAGCCGGCTACTTTTTTATTTTATGTAAGATGACTATTTTCCGGAATTTACTAGAAGCCTCGGCTTAAAAACACTCTCTCAAATTGTAAGCGTTTGTTTTGCGAACAATTATTCAAGAAAAAATAAAAAAAAATCTATTTTTTTGTTAAAAATTCTTGACTAATGCAAACGTTTGCATTATAATAATAAGTGTAAAAAATAATTTGAGGTAAACGTTATGAACAAACGAGCAAGCGGTGTTTTGATGCACATCACATCACTTCCAGGTGACTACGGGATCGGGTCTTTCGGTCAAGCAGCCTATGACTTTGTTGATTTCTTAAAAGAAACAAAACAAACTTTCTGGCAGATTTTGCCACTTACTACAACAAGTTATGGGGATTCACCTTACCAATCATTCTCAGCGGTAGCAGGAAATACACACTTTATCGATTTGGATTTCCTTATTCGTGACAAATTTTTAACTAAAGCTGATGTTAAAGACGCTGACTTTGGGTCAGATCCTGAGTTTATTGACTATGCTAAAGTTTACGAAGCACGTCGTCCAATTCTTGAAAAAGCAGTTAAAGCAATTTTAGCAGATAAGAAAGAAACTAAAAGATTCGAAGCTTTTAAAACTAAAAATGCTAACTGGTTAGCTGATTATGCTGATTTCATGGCTATCAAAGAACACTTCGATAACAAAGCACTTCAAGATTGGGATGATAAAAAAGCAGTTAAACGCGATGAAGCAACTCTTGAGAAACTTCGCAAAGAACTTGCTGATGTTATCACATATCACCAAGTGGTACAATACCTCTTCTTTAGCCAATGGGCAGAACTAAAAGCTTATGCTAACAAAAATGGTATTCAAATCATCGGTGACATGCCAATCTACATTTCAGCTGATAGTGTTGAAGTTTGGACTCAACCACATCTCTTCAAACTAGACGCTGAATGTAAACCGCGTTACATTGCAGGAGTTCCACCTGATAACTTCTCAGCAACTGGTCAACTTTGGGGTAACCCAATCTATGCTTGGGATAAACACAAAGCTGAAAATTATGCTTGGTGGGTATTCCGTATTCAAGAATCATTTAAACTTTATGATTACTTGCGTATTGACCACTTCAAAGGGTTCTCTGACTTCTGGGAAATTCCTGGAGGTGATGAAACTGCTGAAAATGGTGAATGGGTTCCTGGACCTGGTTATGACCTTTTCAAAGTGGTTAAAGAAGAATTGGGTGATCTTAAAATCATTGCCGAAGACCTTGGTAACATTGATGATAAGACACGTAAACTTCTTGCAGACTGTGGTTACCCTGGAATGAAGATCGTTCAATTTGGATTCTACGATACTACTGGAAACAGCATAGACATTCCACACGTATACACACAACATTCAGTCGCTTACACAGGTACACATGATAACGAAGTAATCAACGGTTGGTACGACAACTTGACGCAAGAGCAACGTGATTATACTGATGCATACATCAACCGTCGTCAAGGTGAACCAATCACACGTGCTCTTCTTCGCACCCTCTTTGCTACTGTAAGCAACACAGCTATTGCGACTATGCAGGATATCCTTGATAAACCTGAAAATAGCCGTACAAACTTCCCTAACACAGTTGGTGAAAACTGGAAATGGCGTATGCTCCCAGGTGAAATCACTGTCGACAAGAAAGAATTTTTGACAGACATTACAGAAAGATATAATCGAGGTAATAACTAAAATGGCTACATTTACACAATATGTTGAAGCAAAAAACAAAAATCTTAAGGACCTTTCAAACGAAGAAATCTACTATCTTTTGTTGGAATTCGTAAAAGAAGCAGCTGCTCCAAAACCAAAAAACGATAGCAAACGTAAAGTTTACTATATCTCAGCTGAATTCTTGATTGGTAAACTTTTGTCTAACAACTTGATCAACTTGGGCATCTACAAGGATGTTAAAGCTGAATTGGATGCTGCTGGTAAATCAATCAGTGAAATTGAAGACGTTGAACCAGAACCATCTCTTGGTAACGGTGGTTTGGGTCGTTTGGCTTCATGTTTCATCGACTCTATGGCAACACTTGGCATCAACGGTGAAGGTGTTGGTCTTAACTACCACTGTGGTCTTTTCAAACAAGTCTTCAAAGACAACAAACAAGATGCAGAACCAAACTACTGGATTGAAGATCAATCATGGTTGGTACCAACTGATATCTCTTATGATGTTCCATTCAAAAACTTCACATTGAAATCACGTTTGGATCGTTTGGATATCTTGGGTTATAAGAAAGAAACTAAGAACTACCTTAACCTCTTTGACATCAATGGTGTGGACTACGATTTGATTGATAAAGGAATCACTTTTGATCAAGACGAAATCCAAAAGAACTTGACACTTTTCCTTTACCCTGATGACTCAACTCGTAAAGGTGAGCTCTTGCGTATCTACCAACAATACTTCATGGTATCAAACGCTGCTCAACTTTTGATCGACGAAGCTATCGAACGTGGATCTAATCTTCACGATCTTCCAGATTACGCTTACGTACAAATCAACGATACTCACCCATCAATGGTAATTCCAGAATTGATCCGTCTTTTGACAGAAAAACATGGATTTGAATTTGATGAAGCAGTAGCAATCGTAAGCAAAATGGTTGGTTACACAAACCACACTATCTTGGCTGAAGCCCTTGAAAAATGGCCTCTTGACTACCTTGAAGAAGTTGTTCCACACCTTGTTGTTATCATCAAGAAATTGGATGCTATCATTCGTGAAAAATTCGAAGATCCACGTGTTCAAATCATTGACAAAGACAACCGTGTTCACATGGCACACATGGATATCCACTTCTCTACAAGCGTTAACGGTGTAGCGGCACTTCACACAGAAATCCTTAAATCTTCTGAGTTGAAACCATTCTACGACCTTTACCCAGAACGCTTCAACAACAAAACAAACGGTATTACATTCCGTCGTTGGTTGGAATTCTCAAACCAAGAACTTGCTGATTACATCAAAGAATTGATTGGTGATGGTTACCTTACTGACGCAACACAATTGGAAAAATTGGCTGCCTTTGCAGATGATCCAGCAGTTCACAAACGTTTGGCTGAAATCAAATATGATAACAAGTTGTCACTTAAACGTTATCTTAAAGCCAACAAAGGTATCGATCTTGATGAAAACTCAATCATTGATACTCAAATCAAACGTTTCCACGAATACAAACGTCAACAAATGAACGCTTTGTATGTCATCCACAAATACTTGGAAATCAAAAAAGGAAACCTTCCAAAACGTAAAATCACTATCATCTTTGGTGGTAAAGCAGCTCCTGCCTACGTTATTGCTCAAGACATCATCCACTTGATCTTGTCACTTTCTGAACTCATCAACAATGATCCAGAAGTAAGCAAATACCTCAACGTTCACTTGGTTGAAAACTACAACGTAACAGTTGCTGAACACCTTATTCCAGCAACAGATATCTCAGAACAAATCTCATTGGCTTCTAAAGAAGCTTCAGGTACAGGTAACATGAAATTCATGCTTAACGGTGCCCTCACTCTTGGTACAATGGACGGTGCCAACGTTGAGATTGCTGAATTGGTAGGACCAGAAAACATCTTCACGTTCGGTAAAGACTCTGATACAATCATCGACCTTTACGAAAAAGAAGGTTATGTATCACGTGATTACTACGAAAAAGATGCTAACATCAAAGCAGCTGTTGACTTTATCGTAAGTGAAGACCTCGTTAAAGTTGGAGATAAAGAACGCTTGGAACGTCTCCAAAAAGAACTTATCTCTAAAGACTGGTTCATGACTTTGATTGACTTGGCTGAATACATCGACAAGAAAGAAGAAGTATACGCAGCTTACGAAGATCAAGATGCATGGAACAAAAAAGTTGTTTACAACATCGCTGAAGCAGGATTCTTCTCATCTGACCGTACAATCGAACAGTATGACAAAGACATCTGGCACACAAAATAAAAATCTAGTTGCATAGAAGGAAACAAGATCAGAAATGGTCTTGTTTTTTTGCATGAAAAAAACAGCTAATTTAGATGGTTAGCTGTGTTTACATAAATTTAATTCTGTCACTTATGATAATGATTCAATATATCATTAATATATGCTTCTTTATTTGATGCATCATAAGTTTTAGATGTTGAGTATTTTAGATAATGGATTTGATCTTTTGCAGTTCTGGATTCTTCTTGTAGGTATGAATCTGTTATGGTAATTTTAAAATTCTCGCTCTTACCTGTTAAATCAAGGCTTAGTGGAAAATTTGTAAATTCATCTGAGTAAAAAGCCATTTTATAAAAGTTGTACCTGTCACCCCTAAAGCTATTTAAGTGAGGAAACGTTATATTGTACATTCCATCCCAGTAATTCCCATACTCTCTAATTTCGTAGTCATCGAAAAATTCCTGGATTCTTTCTTTGTTAGCAAAATCTTTATCAAAAGTAACAAAGGGAGTTTGCCAATCCCATAATGGAATTTTGCCTTCATTTCCATAGATAAAATAACTTTGCATTTTTCCTGATTTAGGATTTTTCAACTGAAAGTGGTATTTACTGACACCTTCTTTGACAGCTCCAGTTTGATATAGGGTATCCCCAGGGACTATCAAAAAAAGAAAATCTCTTAGATATAATTCGAAGTCGGCATCCATTGTTTTGTCATGTAATCCAGGGAAACGCTGAATTATTTGTCTGTAATTCTCTGCATTAGAAAACCATTCTTTATCAAAGCCTGGACCGACTTCAAAAACTTTATGATCGAAATAGTTTTGATATTCTTCATAATGGTTTTCAGTAGAGGTCACCTGTCCAAATGGTAAAGTCATATTGGTATTATCTGTAAAAGTAATATGTAAGAAAAGTCTTCGGGGATCAATTCCTTTATCAATATAATGGCCGACCTTATAGGCAGACAAATCATCTGGAAAATCGTCTTTTCCGAAGTGTAGAACCTCAATCTCAATATCTTTGACAACTTTTCTTTGAGGTATTATCTTCTTGACACTGTAATGATAAGCCTTGTAATAGTAATTCTCCTTATCATAGAGGTAAGGCTTATAAGCTCTTTGGTAGGCATTATAGAGAAAAATTCCAAGGGTTACAAAAAGAAGCAGAGCTAAGGCTATTTTGAACTTTTTATTTATTTTATTAGTTAGCCTTGAGAAAAAGAGACTCAATTTACTAGGATTTTGTATCATGTCAAAACTCCCCATATATTTTATACTATTATATCATGAAAATCCTTATAGCTAAGGCGTCTTCGTGTACTTTGTCACTGTTTTCCTTTATAATATAAGTATCACATTACAAGAGGAGACCTCATGAAATATATCGTAAATACATCAAACGATCCTGCCTATAATATTGCTTTGGAAGCCTATGCTTTTCGTGAATTGGTGAATGAAGATGAATTGTTCATTCTTTGGATTAACCGTCCAGCTATCATTGTCGGTAAGCACCAAAATACCATTCAAGAGATTAACAAAGAATATACAGATGCTCATGGTATTAAGGTCGTTCGCCGTTTGTCTGGTGGTGGCGCTGTTTATCATGATTTGAATAACCTGAACTATACCATCATCTCTAATAAGGCAGATGAAGGTGCTTTTGACTTTAAGACTTTCTCTCAACCTGTAATCGCTACACTTGCTGATTTGGGAGTTAAGGCTGAATTTACTGGCCGTAATGACCTTGAAATCGATGGTAAAAAGTTCTGTGGAAATGCTCAAGCTTACTATAAAGGTCGTATGATGCACCATGGTTGCTTGCTTTTTGACGTTGATATGTCGGTTCTTGGACAAGCCCTTAAAGTCAGCAAAGACAAAATCGAATCAAAAGGCGTTAAATCTGTACGTGCTCGTGTGACCAACATCGTCGACGAATTGCCAAAAAAAATCACTGTAAATGAATTCTCAGATAAAATCTTGGAAAAAATGAAAGAATTCTACCCAGAAATGACAGAATACGTCCTTTCTGAAAGCGAATTGGCTAAGATTCAGGATTCTTATGAGAAACAATTCAATACATGGGATTGGACTTACGGACAATCACCAGAATATACAGTAGAACGTAATGTTCGTTACCAAGCCGGTAAAATCTCAACCTATGCCAACGTTGAAAATTCAATCATTAAATCTGTTAAGATTTACGGAGATTTCTTTGGTATCGGAGATGTATCAGATATTGAAGACTTGTTGGTTGGTGTACCTTATGAGTACGAAGATGTCTTGGCAAAACTTAAAACTATTGACACAACACATTATTTCTCACGTATGACAACCGAGGAGGTTGCAAAAGCTATCGTAGCTTAATCATTGTTTGAACAATCTGGAAAACTCCAGGTTGTTTTTTCTTTTATCATTGACTAAGTGAGTCTCTATATAGATAGGCTGGCCGGTAAATCTATAAAAACCTCTAAGTAAAAAACACCTTATAATATCTTTCCGAAAAACTGTAATTTTCTTGAAAGAAAGATAAGGGTATGATATACTTCTATTAAGTAACTTTGGAGAAAAAACAAATGAAACGTGAACTCTTACTCGAAAAAATTGAGGAATACAAATCTCTAATGCCCTGGTTTGTTCTGGAGTATTATCAATCTAAACTATCGGTACCGTATTCTTTTACAACTTTATACGAATACCTTAAGGAATATAAACGCTTTTTTGATTGGTTGATTGACTCAGGTATTTCAGATGCTGATGATATTGCCTCAATTGACATCAAAACCTTGGAAAATCTAACTAAAAAAGATATGGAGTCATTTGTCCTTTATCTACGTGAACGTCCATCTTTGAATACCTATTCCAAGAAACAAGGTGTCTCTCAAACGACCATTAATCGCACACTCTCAGCTCTATCTAGTCTCTATAAGTATTTAACTGAGGAGGTCGAGGGTCCTGATGGTGAGCCTTATTTCTATCGTAACGTCATGAAAAAAGTTTCTACTAAGAAAAAGAAAGAAACTCTAGCTGCACGTGCTGAGAATATCAAACAAAAACTCTTTCTTGGCGATGAAACCATGGAATTCCTAGATTATGTAGAAAATGAATACGAAGTCAAGCTCTCAAATCGCGCCAAATCTTCGTTTTATAAGAATAAAGAACGTGATTTGGCTATCATTGCCTTGCTACTGGCTTCAGGTGTTCGACTCTCTGAAGCTGTTAATCTGGACCTTAAAGATATCAATCTAAAAATGATGGTCATCGACGTCACTCGAAAAGGTGGCAAACGGGACTCAGTTAATGTAGCAAGTTTTGCAAAGCCCTATCTTGAAACTTATCTCAGTATACGTGATAAACGCTATAAGGCTGAAAAGCAAGATGTTGCCCTCTTTTTAACGAAATATCGAGGGGTTCCAAACCGTATTGATGCTTCAAGTATCGAAAAGATGGTTGCCAAATATTCTCAGGATTTCAAAATTCGTGTGACTCCCCACAAGCTTCGACATACTCTGGCAACACGCCTTTATGATGCTACAAAGTCTCAAGTTTTAGTGAGTCATCAACTTGGCCATGCTTCCACTCAGGTTACTGATCTATATACGCATATTGTTAATGATGAACAAAAAAATGCTCTAGACAATTTATAATTGGCTATCCCAACCATTCCTATTTGGAGTGGTTGTTTTTATTTTACATAAATTTAATTATGCTAAGGACGTTTTGTTATTTCTTTAAATACATAACTATATTTATGTAAAGTATCATACACAAAAAACAAACTCTCCTTCACGGAAAGCTTGTTTTTCTTATTAATAATCTTTAAGAGCAGATTCAACGGCTGCTTTTTCTTTTTCAATCAAGTTTACTCGTGCGGCAATTGTCTTAATTCCCATTAAGATATTACGTTCCAAGGCTTTATCACTTGTTTGTGGCTCGAAGAAAGCAATATATTGATCAAGACGTTCTTGCGTTTTAAAGATTGATGCTGGGATATTAACAAAGCTATCAAAGCTCATATCACCACCAAGGGCTGCTTTAATCCAATCCCAGTTATCTTTTGCCCAGTTCCAAACGGTTTCTTGAGCAAATGATTTGCTGAGGAAATTCATATACCAGAGATACAAGTCTTGAGGTTTAACGACATGTTTGTCTTTAAGCTGACTTAACACGTAGTCGAGGCCTTCTTGATTTTTAAGGTATGAAACTGCTTGAGTTAATTGACGACGGAAGTTACTATCATTTGTTGTGACGTATGCGTTGACATAGTCCTCAACAAGGGTAAGACTGTCTTCTTGTTTCATTTGGTTAATGAGGACAAGACCACGGACACTTGCAGGGATGCTTTCAATGTTTTCTTTATGAGCTTGGAAAACACTTGCAGCTGCAAGGACTGCTGGTTGATAGTCTGCTTGAATCAAGTAGCTTAGTGCCGTTTGACGAACCATTTCATCTTCATCTGACTCTCCATCCTTGGCATCGAAACCAAGACGTTCAAAGTCATTTTGGAATTGACGACGTACCAAAGCCTTGTAGTGCACTTCTGCTTCTGTATCCTCATCGATAAAGCGTTTCAAACCAGCGAGGATTTGAGACTTAGCTTGCGCGATCAAGAAGCTTTCTTCTTTTTCGACAAGATCAAGAAGAGCCACTAGGCTTGCATAGGAGATACGGCCACTTTCAGCAAGAAGACGACGTTCTTGCAAAATTTGAAGTTTACTTACAGTATCAAGGTTAGCAAATTCCTCTAAGAGTTGGTCCAAGAGTTGTCCTTGGTAGTCTGTGATGTAATGTGCCGTATTTGCTGTATTAAGGCGAAGAGCTCCATTATTTTCAGCAGCAAGCTGGCTATAATTTGGAATCTCAATACGCTCTTCTGAGAGTGTGTCTGGAAGTCCTTTCCAGTTTGTGTTCAATGGAATTTCCCAAAGACGCCCTTTATCTTCATGTTCACCAATGAAGAATTGTTTTTGACTAAGAATAAGAGTGTCATCAACAACTTCTGCACTAACAACAGGGTAACCTGGTTGCTCCAACCAAGTATCCATGAAACTAGAGACATCTTTACCAGAAGCATCAGAGAGTGCATTCCAGAGGTCACGTCCAATAGTGTTGTTGTACTGGTGTTTTTCGAAGTAAGCTTTAAGTCCTTTGGCAAAGGCTTCATCGCCTAACCAACGGCGAAGCATATGCATGAGACGGCTACCCTTAGCATAAACGATAGCACTATCAAAGAGGGTATTAATCTCATCTGGGTGATTAACTTCCATGTGGACTGACTGAACACCATCTGTAGCATCACGCTGGAGGGCATGAGGCACACCAGTTGTTTGGAAATCTTCAAAGATGTTCCAGCTAGGTTCAATGGCATCTACTGAAACATACTCCATCATATTGGCAAAGCTCTCGTTAAGCCAGAGATCATCCCACCATTTCATCGTTACAAGGTTACCGAACCATTGGTGAGCCAATTCGTGGGCAACCACGAGAGCTACTTGTTGACGACTTGCAGCTGAGCTATTTTCGTCTACTAGTAGGTAAACTTCACGATAGGTAACAAGTCCCCAGTTTTCCATGGCACCTGCTGAGAAGTCAGGAAGAGCCAGATGGTATGACAATGGGATAGGATATTTGACTTGGAAGTAGTCTTCGTAGAAATCAATGACACGAACGGCAATATCAAGGGCAAAGTCAACGCTGTTTTCAGCTTGTGCAACTGTAGCGAAGACACCAACTTCAGTTCCGTTTTGCGTTTTCGCTGTCTTACCTTGAAGAGCTCCAAAACCAAAGGCAAGGAGGTATGTTGACATACGAGGGGTTGTCTCAAATGTCCAAACCCCAGTTTCTTCACGCAAATGGCTATTGATTTCAGGCATGTTTGACAAAGCGATATCGCCTTCTTCAGCATCAAATTTCAATGAGAAATCAAAAGTAGCTTTGGCTTCTGGTTCATCAACAGATGGGAAGGCTTCACGCGCAAAATGAGATTCAAACTGCGTTGAAATAATCTCTTTCTTCTCACCATTGTAGGTGTAATATGATGGGTAAATCCCTGTCATATTATCTGTAATACGACCAGAGAATTCAATGACAAGCGTCAAAACACCGGTCTCTGGAAGTTCAATATGGAAGGCTTCGTTAGCATCATCCATTTGGAAGTTCAATGATTCATTATCCAAGAGAACGGAACTAATGGTAAGGTCTTTTTGGTGAAGGGAGATATGGTTATCAAGGGCTTCACCTGTGATGGCAACATTCCCTGTAAAGGTCTTTTCAGAACGATTAATGTCCAAGAAAAGATTGTAGTTTTCAGGGATGAAACTTTCGATAAAACGAGCAACAGATGCTGTCATACGTATATACTCCTAATCTAACTTTTCGTATCGAAACAGACTGACAAATGTTTCGATATTAGACTCTTTTACAAAAGAAAAGGGTCTGAATTATTCAATACAAACCCATTATAACATAGATTGGAAGCTTTGCCTACAGTTCAATGATTTTACCAGATTTGAGGTAGACAACCCACTCGCAGAGATTGCGGGCATAGTCACCGATACGTTCCAAATACATAAGTACTTGGAAATATTCTTTGGCAGCGAAGGCAGCATCTGGATTCTTACGAACACCTTCTACTGTCATAGCTTGAATATCACGGAAATAGTTATCAATGATTTCATCTGAAGCTGCGATTTCATAAGCGCGTCGTTCGTCACTGTTCAAGTAAACATCTAGAGCATCTTCGACCATGTGGCGGACTGCTTTCCCCATTTTCTTGATTTCAGCTTCAATTTCAGTTAGACGCTCTTCACCTTTAATGCGGATGGTTGCTTTAGCGATAGCAACGGCATGGTCACCCATACGCTCAACGTCGCTAGATGCTTTAAGTGCGGTGATAACTGTACGCAAATCACTTGATACAGGTTGCTGTAGAGCAATAATTTCAAGTGATTTTTTCTCAAGTTTGGTTTCGTAGTTATTGACGATTTCGTCATTTTCAATGACTTCCTTAGCCAAATCACGGTCATGGCTGATAAAGGCACGTACAGCTTTCTTAAGCTGAGCTGCAACCTCTGTACCCATAGCGTAAAATTGGTTGTGGAGTTTTTCTAATTCTTCTTCGAAGGGAGTTCGTAACATCATAATTTTTTTAGTAATCTGTCCTTTCTTAACCGAATTTACCGGTAATATAATCTTCAGTTTCTTTATGTTGTGGATTTAGGAACATGTCTTTCGTTGTTGAATACTCGATGAGCTCTCCATCAAGGAAAAAGGCTGTTCGTTGTGAGATACGACTTGCCTGCTGCATAGAACGAGTGACTAGCAACAAGGTGTATTGTTCTTTAAGGTTATAGAGGGTTTCCTCAATCTTACCAGCGGATATAGGGTCGAGGGCCGACGTTGGTTCGTCAAGAAGGATGACCTTTGGAGATGTGGCTAGCACTCGTGCAATGCAGACACGTTGTTGTTGCCCTCCTGAAAGTCCAAGTGCTGAGTCATGGAGACGGTCTTTAACCTCTTCCCAGATTGAAGCACCCTTTAGTGATTCTTCTACTGCTTGATCAAGAACAGCCTTATCTTTGATACCATTGATACGAAGTCCGTAAACAACGTTTTCATAGATTGACATTGGAAAAGGGTTAGGTTGTTGGAAGACCATTCCGATTTCTTTTCTGAGCTCAACAGTATCTGTTCTAGGACTATAGACATTGTGACCGTTGTATGAAACAGCACCAGTAAGTGTCCATTCGGGATTTAAATCTCCCATTCGGTTGATAGAACGGAGCAGGGTTGATTTCCCGGATCCTGAAGGACCGATAAGGGCCGTGATTTCATTTGGATAGAAATCCATTGTCACATTATTGAGGGCTTTTTTCTTATTGAAATACACCGATAAATCATTAATTGAAATGATTGGTTCAGTCATAAGTGCTCCTTTCTATCCAAAGCGTCCTGATACATAGTCACTGGTTGACTGTAGGGCAGCATCTTGGAAGATTTTCTTGGTTTCATCATATTCGATAAGATCACCAAGGTAGAAGAATGCTGTATAATCACTAGCACGCGCTGCTTGTTGCATATTGTGCGTCACGATGATAATAGAGTAATCTTCCTTAAGTTCAAACATGGTCTCTTCGAGCTGCATAGTAGCTACAGGGTCCAATGAAGCTGCAGGTTCGTCCATGAGGAGAATCTGCGGTTTCACGGCAATAGCTCTTGCAATACAAAGACGTTGCTGCTGACCACCCGAGAGGGTAAAGGCAGATTTATGAAGGTCATCTTTAACTTGATCCCAAAGTCCAGCTTGCTTAAGTGATGTTTCAACAATCTCGTCCAAGGTTTGCTTATCTCTTACACCTTTACGTTCGTGAGCAAAGGTGATATTTCTGTAAATAGACTTGGCGAATGGATTTGGACGTTGGAAAACCATTCCAATATGTTTACGCATTTCATAAACATTGATATTACTTGCGTTAACATCGACTCCTTGATAAAGGATTTGTCCAGTAACCTTTGCAATATCAATCGTATCATTCATACGGTTTAGACTACGAAGAAAAGTTGATTTACCGCATCCTGAAGGCCCAATAAGAGCTGTGATTTTATTTTTCTCGAATTGCATGTCAATGCCTTTGATGGCTTCTTTTTGACCATAGTAGACATGCAAGTCCCTTGTTTCAAGAGCGAGCTCCTTCTCTGGGAAGGTGATAATATGACGCTCGTCCCAATTATATTTTGTCATAATAACTCCTTTAAGCGGATGTTAATTTCTTATGGAGGTAAGCTCCCAAACGACGTGCACCAAAGTTGAAAATCAGAATGAAAATCAAGAGCACTGCTGCTGAACCGGCAGATACTGCAGTGGCGTCAGGTGTCGTACCTTCTGAGTTGACCTTCCAGATGTGAACAGCAAGTGTCTCTGCTTGGCGGAAAATCGAAATTGGACTAGAGATGCTAAGCGGATTCCAGTCGCTCCAGTTAAGTGCTGGTGCAGATTGACCTGCTGTATAGATAAGCGCTGCTGCTTCTCCGAAAATACGACCAGAAGCAAGAACGATACCAGTAACAATACCAGGTAAGGCTTCTGGAACAACAACGTGACAGATAGTTTCCCAGCGAGACAAACCTAGAGCTAGGCCAGCTTCACGTTGGGTATGGTGAACGGTTCTTAAGCTATCTTCAACCGTACGAGTCATTTGTGGCAAGTTAAAGACAGTTAAGGCCAAGGCACCTGATAGGATTGAAAATCCATATTGAAATTGGACAACGAAAATCAAATAACCAAAGAGTCCGACCACCACTGAAGGTAGTGAAGATAGGATTTCAATACAGGTACGGACAAAGTTGGTAAGTCGTCCTTTTTTAGCATATTCTGATAAGAAGATGCCAGCTCCCATTGAAAGAGGCACAGAAATAATCAAAGTAATAACCAATAGGAAGAATGAGTTGTAGAGTTGAACCCCAATTCCTCCACCAGCTTTGTAGGATGATGATTGACTAGTCAAGAAAGACCAGCTGATGTGTGGTATCCCGCGAACCAAGATATAGAGAATCAAGGCGGCCAGGATTGTTACAATAATGCCAGCAATCACATAGAGTGTGCTGATGGCAATTTTATCAATTTTTTTAGCGTTCATAATTTCTCTTTCTCTCACGGGTAATGAATTTCACCAACATATTGAAACCAAGACTCATCAATAAGAGCACCAGGGCGAGAGACCAAAGGACATTGTTTGAAACAGTACCCATGACTGTATTTCCGATTCCCATAGTCAAGACAGATGTCAATGTTGCTGCTGGTGTCGTTAAAGAAGTTGGAATCACGGCGGAATTTCCGACAACCATTTGGATGGCCAGAGCTTCACCAAAGGCACGGGCCATACCAAAGATAACGGCCGTGAAGATACCTGGTTTAGCCGCATTAAGTGTCACACGCCAAATCGTTTGCCAGCGTGTAGCCCCCATCGCTAGACTAGCTTCACGATAGTGACGAGGCACTGCACGAAGCGTATCTGTTGTCATAAAGGTTACGGTTGGTAGAATCATGACGAACAAGACAAAGGTACCTGAAAGAATACCAAAACCTGTTCCACCAAAAATTAAGCGAACAAATGGAACCACTACTTGGAGACCAATAAATCCATAAACAACGGATGGAATTCCGACCAAAAGTTCAATAGCGGGTTGTAGGAATTTAGCCCCTTTAGGAGAAATCTCAGTCATAAAGATGGCTGCTCCAATGGCAAATGGGGTTGCAACCAAGGCTGAAAGCAAAGTCACTACGAATGATCCCAAAATCATTGGTAGAGCCCCGAATTTGCCTTCAGATGGTGACCAATCACCACTAAAGAGAAACTCGACCAAGCTAATTTTATTGACAAAGAAAGTCGCCAGCCCTTTTTGAGCAACGAAAAGTAAAATCATCGCTACGATGAAAACAATCAAGGCCAGGCAAAGGAAAGTGATTGTTTTACCAAACTTTTCGAGGCGTGAATTTTTAGAGGGTGATGTTAATTGCTTCACCAATTCTTCATTTTTCATGCTTATTCCTCACTCTTCTTTGAGACTTTACCATCAGCATCCTTGGTAACTTTCATGCTATGGATGGAAATGTAACCCATTTTTGCGACGACGTTTTCTTGGACTTCGTCACTCATCATGTAATCTAAGAAATGTTTGGTATAGCTATCCGGTTTTCCCTTGGTATACATATGTTCGTAGGACCAAATCGGCCAATCGTTAGTTGCAACATTTTCAGCTTTGGGTTCAAATCCATTTAACTTCAATGTTTTAACAGAATCATCAAGGTAAGCAAATGATAGGTATGAAATAGCACCTGGTGTCTGAGCAACGATTGACTTAACCATACCGTTAGAATCTTGCTCTTGGGTACGGATTGGTGATTTACCATCCATAATCACTGCATCGAAAGTTGCGCGTGATCCTGAGCTAGCTGCACGGTTAATAATAGTAATCTCTTGGTCTTTACCACCAAGCTGTTTCCAGTTTGTGATTTCACCAGTGAAAATCTTACGCAGTTGTTCTGTTGTCAAGTTATCTACAGAGACTTCTTTGTTTGTAATAACTGCAATCCCAGCAACGGCAACTTGAAAGTCGACAAGCTTACTAGCATCAATTCCCGATTTTTCCTCGGCAAAAAGGTCACTGTTACCAATTTGAACGGCACCGGATTGTACTTGAGAAAGTCCAGTACCAGAACCGCCCCCCTGAACGTTAACGATATTGTCAGGGTTCTTTTCAGCAAACCCATCTGCTGCCGCCTCCACTAAGGGTTGAAGGGCCGTAGAACCAACTGCTGTAATGGACTGGCCACGGTCAATCCAAGAGGCACAGCCAGTTAAAACCAGCATGGCCATTGCCAGTGACAGAATCACTGCAAGGACTTTTGTTTTTTTCATTTTTGTCCTCCGACATTTTGTAACATAAGTAAGAAAGTGTCTCATAGATATGCTGTTAAAAGACACCTATCTAATTATAACAAGTATAGGATAACTAAGTCATATTAAAGTTTGGTTACAGGTTCTTAAATGTGAAATCTTAATCCTTTAGGATAGTAGTTTTTAACCGTATTTCCAACAACTTTAGCAAACCCAAAACCATTGCCGTCCACTAAAAGCTGATACCAACCGTTAGGATGTGTTTGATTTAGAGTAACCACATTACCAGAAACGTATTGGGTAAACTGGTCTTGACTTAGCTCTATACTTGAAACAACTTCATCAGATGTTAAAGCAATTCCAAAAGCAAAACTTGGTTCGAAACGTTTTTTCTTGAAGACACCAAGATGCAAACCGTTACGAGCGATTTTAACTTTAGAAAGGTCTGGGAGCCCTTTTGGAAGCAGGTAGAGATTGTCCCCAAAAACTTGCAGTAAACCATCCAGTCTAGTTTTAAGGTGTTTTTTTGCAAAATCTTCCCAAAGTTGCTTCTGCTCCTTGTTTAGGTTAGATTTTCCCTCTTTGATACGTGTTTGCTCAGGCACGCGCTTATCCTGGAATTTTGCCACAAACTGGCCTTCACCTTTGAAATGGTGTGGATACATTCGAGCTGTTTCTGGAAAATCAATTCCATCACTCATGCCATTTAATTTAGGGATTGCCACCAATTCAAGATCAGGATTATTTTCTAAAATCCAAGCAACAATACCTTCATTTTCCTCAGGAGACCATGTGCAGGTTGAGTAGATCAATTGTCCACCAGGAGCGAGCATTTTCAAACCGTCTGATAAGATGTCCTTCTGTAATTGTGCCAGTTCACTAGGATACTCCTTATGCCAATATTGGATTGCATCAGGATCCTTACGAAACATTCCTTCTCCAGAACATGGTCCATCAAAGACAATCGTATCAAAATAATTTTTGAAAACTTTGGCTAGTTTATCAGCTGACGTGTTTGTCACAATAACATTTCTCGCTCCAAAACGCTCAATGTTTTCAACTAGAATTTTGCTACGCTTTGGATTGATTTCATTGCTGACCAACAGTCCTGTATTATCTAGGTAACTAAGAAGATGAGTAGACTTTCCGCCTGGAGCAGCTGCCAAGTCTAAGACACGACTTCTCTTGGCAGGAGCTGCTACTTGAGCAACCATTTGAGCAGCTGGTTCCTGAGAATATACCAAACCAGTTGCATGATCGGCAGATTTTCCAGAAATTTTACCGTAATGGCCCCAAGGTGTTTCAGGAATGGCATTAGGAAAGTCCTTCTGTTGCTTTTTAAGAGGGTTGGTACGGTAGGCGGACACGGCTTCTTGGTCAAAAGATGCAAAGAAGTCCTTCGCTTCATCTCCAAGGAGCTTATTATATTTTTCTATAAAGTCTAATGGAAATTGCATAGTTTCCTTTCTATCAAAAAACTGGACTAACCAAGAGAACTTGCTGTTCTGATTTGTCCAGTATGGTTTTGTGTTTCAAATTAATTTTCTGAGCCCATAATATGCTTGATCTCTTCAAGTCTGTCTTTAGGGACAAGCATCACAGCTTGACGACTAGAATAATCCAGTGGTTCTCCAGAAATGGTCTCAAGGTGATAACCCAATTTTTCTCCCATAATACTTGCTGCGGCATAGTCCCATGGGTAAATAACTGAAAAGTAAGCTAAAATTTGACCAGATAGGACTTTTGACATGCTTAAACCAGCACCACCGTAGACACGAACGCCCAAGGTCTTATCAATAAGGTCTTTTAAGCCGTGAAAATTTTTAGCATACATAGCTCCATTGCTAGCGACTAGGCAACGGTCTAAAGGTGGGTTTTTATATGCTGGAAGCAACTTGTCATTACAATACACATCAAACTGGCCACCACCATAGAAAAGTTGATCAGCCATGACGTTATAAATGAGGCCGAATTTTCCTTGCCCCTCTTCATAGTAGGCAATCATAACACAAAAATTATCTTGTTGGACAATAAAATTGACCGTTCCATCAATAGGATCCAAGACCCAGACATTTCCATCTTTGATATTATGAACCAAGCCATTTTCTTCAGCGAAAATATTGTCTGAAGGGAAGGAGGATTTAATACGTGCCACGAGTAAATCTTGTGTTTGTTTGTCAATATTAGTTACTAAATCATCAAAAGCCGTCTTTTCTTCGACCGTGATAGTTTTACTCAAACTTTCTTTAATAAAAGCACCGGCTTCTTTGATGATTTCTTTGGCGAAAATCAGTTTATTTTCCAAGTGATACAAATCCTTTATCTTTTGCTTTAGCAGCTTTGACAGCTTGATAGGTTGAAAAACCGCTAGCTTCTTCAAAGGCCTTGTCTAGTTGTTTTTCAGGTGCTTTGCCTGGAACAACGGTTTTAAATGCCTTATAGGCTTGCAAGAGTTGGTCACGGTCAACCTTGCTCTCGTATGCTTTTTCTACCTGACTCAAAAAATGAAGCACTGTGGTAATTTCCTCAGTGCTCCATGATGGATCGAGTGGGTAGGAATAATTTCCTTTAGTCATTGTTACCCTCAATTTCAGCTCGAATGGTCGCTTGGCGCAATTCTTGCTTTCTATAATCACGAGGCAAAAAGGCACGAATTTCATCTTCGTTGAAACCAATTTGCATGCGTTTGGTGTCCATAATGATAGGTCGACGAAGAAGATTTGGGTATTCAGAAATCAATTGAATGAGTTCCTTGATGGTCAAATCATCCACATCGATATTCAGCTTCTGAAAGACTTTTGAACGAGTTGAAATGATATCTTCAGTACCATTTTCCGTGTAAGACAAAATCTTCATTAACTCATCGTGAGTTAATGGGCTCGTGATAATATTGTGTTCGTCAAAAGCAACTTCATGATTGGTCAACCAGGCTCGTGCTTTCCTACAGCTGGTGCAGCTAGGTGATAAAAATAAAGTTACCACGCAAACACCCCTTTCACTTTAACATTCCTAATCATTATACATTATTTGATTAGTTTTGGCTACGCTTTCTTAAAATTTTTCCGCGATTTTTTTATCAGCCTCCAGTTGAGCACATAGTTCATCGATATTATTGAACTTAATCATATCACGGATATAATCCAGCCAAAAAACTTCAATTGTCTTTCCATAAATATCGCCTTCAAAATCAAAGATATTGGCTTCAAGACGGAGTTCTGTTCCCCCAAAGGTAACGTTTTTTCCTAGGCTAGTCATGGAACGATAACGTTTGCCATCAATTACAACATCGGCAACATAGACACCATCAGCTGGTAGAAAAGTCCTATCAATAGGTGCTAAATTTGCTGTTGGAAAACCAATGGTACGTCCACGGGCATCACCATGCACCACGATGCCACGTGTAGAGAATTCATGGCCAAGGAGTTTATTGGCTTCTTTAACCTTGCCTTCTCGTATTAATTGACGCACACGTGTTGACGAAATCTTTTCACCATCGCTTTGTTGCTCCTCAATGACATGAACATTACCAGAAAAATTACGGGCTAGGTAGTCCGCATCTGTTCGATGATGTCCAAATTTGTAATCAAAGCCCACAACAACCTCTTGGGCTTTTAGACGTTTAATATAACGAGCAATGAAATCGTCTGAACTTGTTCGAGCAAAATCACTATTGAAATCTGTTAAATAAAGCTGATCAGTGCCATAGGCTTTAAAAAGATCACAACGTCTCTGAGGTGCTGTGATATGAAGGAGGAGATCATCCGTATACCTTTGAAAAGTCAATTGAGGACTCTCATTAAAGGTAAGGACAGCTACTTCAAGCTGTTTTTCATCAGCAATCTGGCGCGCCTTATCAAAAAGGACCTTATGACCACGGTGAAGAGCATCGAAATACCCTAAGACAAGAACCGTTTCCTTTTCCTGATGGATATCTTTATAATCATTAATAGAAGTTACTTTCATTGACTTAATACTTTTCTAGGTTTATAAACTTGATTTCGCTTTTCCATGATGGCTAGAACCTTGTCTCCTAAAAAGGCCGCAACTAAGGGTTCTTGGCTATCGATAGTAATAAAGCGACCAAATGAAATTTCTTTAGCATCATCCTCAGTGACTTGAACAGCTGGTAGGTCCTGAACACCAAATTCGATGGGAAGGAGGAAGGAAGTATCCCCCGCTTCTACCATTTCTGAAATTTGTGAGAGTGTTAGTGCCTTATCTAAGGTTAGACCAGCTGAGGCTGTTCGACGAAGAGCAGACATATGACTCGCGTATCCGAGTTTAGCACCCAAATCGACAGATAAAGTACGGACATAAGTCCCCTTGCTACAAGCAACACGGAAGGTGAATTTTGCGGTATTGTTTTCCAATTCAATAGGAGAGGTACGGACAAATTCGGTAATTGTCACTTGACGTTGTGGACGCTCTACTTCTTCTCCAGCGCGGGCGTACTCATAAAGTTTCTTTCCGTTGACCTTAACCGCTGAATACATAGGAGGAGTTTGTGTGATTTCTCCCTCAAAACTAGCCATTGCCATATCGACGGTTTCTTCATCTAACTCTGTAACCGGAGTTGTTTGAACGACATCTCCACTAGCATCCTCGGTAGTTGTTGAAAATCCAATGGTAATTTCTCCCTCGTAGACCTTTCCTGCTTCAGTCATGTATTCAATAACACGAGTCGCTTTTCCAATCGCTATAGGTAAAACACCAGTAACATCTGGATCAAGGGTACCTCCATGTCCGATTTTTTTCTCTTGTAATATTTTACGTAGTTTAAATACAGCATCATGACTGGTCATTCCAGCCTCTTTTTTGAGATTAATAATTCCTGAAATCATACTTTTAATTATATCAAAAGCAATCCTAAAGAGCTAGGTAGAAACATAAAGAGGCAGAGAGCAAAGTCTCAAACCTCTTAAGTATTATAGTCATAAGCAATCGCAGGTCTGCTAGCTTATTAATCGATATCTCTATTAAGGTCGCTTTCCAATTCAAAGAAAGGCTGAATATCCTGCACATATTCTAGGACACCCTGAAAGTCTCCCTTGTCATCTCTAACAGCTGCATAGGTAACATAGACGAATTTTCCTAAACGTTCAGATTTGAACCACATTGGAACTTGGTCACGCTCTCCACTTCTTAGTAATTCAAAGATTTTCTTGACCTTATCAAGCACTTTTGGCGGATGACAAAGTTCAACGTTTCGTCCAATTTGGCTAGGTGTTCGTTTAAAAACCATTTCATTAGCAGGAACATTATCATTATAGTATTGGAAAATATCGTCTTTATTGACGAAAGTGATTTCCAAAGGAAGATGGTTGAGAATGAGATTGGCCTGCTCCACAGAAAGATAACCGTTGCCAAAAGGCTGAGTCGTTTCTCTATCTACGACAGTTTCAGTTTTTGGTTTTGGAGTGAAGCTGATGGTAAACTGCCCTTCGGGAGTGTCAATAATTCGGGTATTGTCCAGATGTTCGTCACTACTTAGTTCAGATTGTTCTTGCGATGTATCAGCATTTACCTCCTCAAAACGTTCACGCTTAGGTTTCCAGACAGCTGTAGGTTTTATTATTGCATAGCCATAGGCATCGCTTTCTTCGGCAATCGAAAGCCAATCGTCTTGCGTGAAGGTTTCAAGCAGAATCATAAGTAAGATAGCCTCTTCTTTGAAAATCATGGCTTCAAACTCTTCTGAGAATGCTTCGAAAGACTTTGAAAATTCTTCTAAATCAGCCTCTGGAAGTTCTTTTAGTTTAGCTTCTGCCGCTCTAAAAAGTTTTCGGATGTCATCGTCTACTCCCCACATCACTTTTGGAGGGGAGTCATGGCCGTAACGCTCCATTATTGGAAAGAAAAGCTTTTCTTTACGCGTATAATGATTATGGAATTGACCAAGTAGAGTCATCTGATGCTTAAGTCCATTGAACAAGTCAGATTTAAAATCTTCATTTTCAGGCTTACTAATATTTTCTATGATACGTCGGATACGGAGAATAGCTGAACGTAGGGCTAAATTCTCTTGTTTAAACACATAGACAGGGTGGCCCTCTTGATCAGTGTCTGCCACTTCCACATCTGCAATAGCACCTTTAAAGAGGTTTGCGTGGACATTACAGAGGCTCATTACGTCTTCAAAGGTAACCCCATCTTCTGATGACATCAATTCATGCTCCATCATAGAGATTTCGAGGGCAGATACTCCCTTGAAGTGTTGATTGAAGCGCTCTTGAACACTCTCAGGACTGGCTCCATGGTGCAAATCTAGTAGAATTTCTTTGAGTATTTGAATACGATTATCTTCCATATCAGTCACCAATTACGTCATAACCGTTGAAAATCAAGGTTTGCTTGATTTTATCTAGGGGAATATTAGCTAACTTAGAGCCAGCTTTTAGACTAGTCACCTTACCGACAGTATTTAGCATAGCTGGATTAGACAAGGACTTGAAACCGAGATCAATCAGTAATTCCTTAACCTCTGGATGCTCTTTAATGATTGTTGCAACAGGTTGTGATAAATCTATAGTGTTGGTAGTCATAATGACCTCCTAATAACATATTTACTACTTCCATTATACACGAGAATAATGAAAAAAAACCAACAAATCTTAGTTTGCTGGCTTTTGATTAATTTCCAAATAGAGCTTCTGTCACATTATGCTGGATATTTTCCCACTCCTGCTCAGCCCTCACCATCTTACGATGGTAATCAGCACGCCCACGCAAGTAGGCAGCAATTTGATAATCTTGCTTCACAATTGGTATCTCAGGAATTTTGATGTCTAGGAGATCAGCCGTCGATAAATTTAGGACGGCCTTTCCCTTATCAGCATAGTCTAAATAGGCACGACCAATCTCTGTCTCAAGAAAAAACTTGATGTAGAAACCACGGAGTTTTTCCTTAGGTCGTAATACTGTGATATTTGATGAGGCGACAACTTCACGCTTGCCCTGATCCTCGAAAACAGCAACTTTTTGTACAGTTCCCTTAGATGCAATAAGAACATCACCGTCTTCTAAGAGAAATCGTAAAAGTTTGCGTTGTTCCTCAGAAAACGTTTTAAGGGCATCGTAGGCAATGCCGTTGGGTGTCATATCCGATAGATTAATGACAGCAAATTCGCCAGGATCTGCCTTAGCAGGAACAGCTTTTCCTTTAAATTGATCGACAACATCGCCTAAACGAACAAGTTTGTCTGTATTAGCTTCGTAATCGATAATCAGTTGAGGTCTTTCTTTTTCAGACATTGAATCTCCTTTTTATATTTTACTATCCATATTGAGTATTGCTATACAATAATAGCAAGATGCTAATACTTTTGCAAGTAAAAACTGTAAGAAAGGCAAAAATAAAAAAGAGACCTGAGCCTCATTTTATAAGCTTTTAACCGCTGCTACTGCTGCTTCATAGTTTGGATCAGTATTGATATTGTTCAAATATTCGACATAAGTAATCTTATTGTCAGCATCTGCCACTAAAACTGCACGCGCTAACAAGTGCCATTCTTCAATGAGGACACCATAATCTTTACCAAAACTATTATCATAGTAGTCAGAAAGCATGATGGCATTTTCAAGTCCTTCAGCACCACACCAACGAGCTTGTGCAAATGGTAGGTCCACTGAAATAGTAATAACTACTGTATCGTCTAATTCTGACAATTCCTTATTAAAGGTACGTGTTTGAGTTGAACAGATACCAGTATCGATTGATGGAACGATAGAGATAACTTTTTTCTTTCCATCGAATTCTGAAAGTGATTTTTTCGTCAAATCTGCTGCTGTTAAGTTAAAGTCACGCAAGGTATCTCCAACTTGAAGTTGTTTGTCTTCTGCTACTGTAACTGGTTTTCCAATAAATGTTGGCATGTTAATTGTCCTCCAATACTTTTTTTACTATTGTACTGTAAATATAGCAATAAGCCTAAGCATTTGTTTAGAACTTTTCAAACAGTAGTCTAATTTTTTCAGCAATAACTGCATTAATTGCAGGAATAACCTCATCCGCAAAGTTTTTTAGGTAGGGATAATCACCAATTTGCACTCCATATATAGCATTTTTGAAAAGAGAAATATCATTTTGATCATTTCCAAATGCTACAAAGGCTTTACCAAAGTGGTTTAAAACAGTACTAGCCTTGGTCACACCTTTAGGATTAATGTAAAGACATCTTTCAATATCATGATAACTAAGGTCTAAACATTCCAGTTTGTTTAGATTAAAGATAAGGTCTTCACGTATATCTTCATGCTCTACAAGTGGAATAACAACTTTGATAGGCTCATTAAGTTCATGAACAGGCAAAATCCTTGCTTTGTTTAATGGATCAACATTTGAAAGAAAAGGGATTTGCTCAGGATTTTGAATAGCACAATTAAAGGTATCATCAATAAAATAAGGGAGATTATAAGTATCACAGTAGCTAACAATCGTTCTGAGAGCAGGAGAAGGTATTGTGTATTGTGATACTAAAAGTTCATCTTGAAAGACTTCGCCGCCGTTTAAGCCAACTACTATCAGCTTTCTCAATTCTCCTTCTAAAATACTAAGACAATCTCTGTAAGAGCGTGCTGTTGCAAAAATAATGTCATGCCCGTATTTTGGTGCAGTTAAAAGAACCTTTTGTAGGTCTTTTGACATGGTCATACCATCAAAACATAGGGTTCCATCCAAATCAAAAACAAATTTCATAGGGATAGTATAACAAAAAACCAGCTAAAGAGCTGGTTAAATTATTTTGTATTGAAATACTTAGATTTTATCAAGAGCTAGTTTTAAATCTTCAATCAAATCATCTGCGTTTTCCAAACCAACTGAGATACGAATTTGATTTGGAGTGACACCACAAGCCAGTAAATCAGCTTCTGCTAATTGTTGGTGAGTTGTTGTTGCAGGGTGCACCACCAAAGATTTTGCATCAGCAACGTTAGCTAAATCTGAGAAGATTTCAAGATTATCAATTACGGTACGTGCTTCGTCTTGTCCACCTTTAACATGGAAAGTGAAAATAGAACCTGGACCTTTAGGGAAGTATTTTTGTGCCAAGTCATAGTAAGGACTTGATGGTAATCCAGGATAGTTAACCTTTTCAACTTTTGGATGATTTTCCAAAAAGTCTACGATTTTTTTAGTATTTTCGACGTGGCGTTCGACGCGAAGTGAAAGTGTTTCAAGTCCTTGCAAGAGCAAGAAAGCATTGAAAGGTGCCAAGGCAGCCCCTGTGTCACGCAAAAGTTGTGTACGAAGGGCAGTTACAAATGCTGCTGGACCAACATCACGCGTATAGCTGATATTGTGGTAAGATGGGTCCTCGTCAACCAACTGTGGGAATTTGCCTGAAGCTTCCCAGTCAAATTTACCAGAATCGACGATAAGACCTCCAATAGTTGTTCCATGTCCACCGATAAACTTAGTTGCAGAATGAACCACGATATCTACACCATGGGAGATAACATTGATGAGATATGGAGTTCCAAAAGTATTGTCAGCAACCAATGGAATCTTATGACTGTGAGCAATCTCAGCAATTTTTTCAAAATCAGGAATATTGATAAGCGGATTTCCCAAAGACTCAATCAAGACAAGCTTGGTATTATCTTTGATAGCAGCTTCAATTTCTTCAGGATTGTCAACATCTACAAAAGTTGTTGTGATACCATAGCGTGGAAGGGTTTCTTTTAAGAGATTGAATGTCCCACCATAGAGGGTTGTCGCAGCAACAACGTGATCGCCAGCATGTGCCAAACCAAGGATAGCATAGGTGATTGCAGCCATACCTGATGCCGTAGCCAAGGCACCAACACCACCTTCGAGGGCTGCAATACGTTCTTCAAGTACTGCTACTGTTGGATTGGTAATACGTGTGTAAATATTACCAGGTTTTCTAAGGGCAAAGAGATCTTCACCTTCTTGAGCGTCGTCAAAAACATATGAAGTGGTTTGGTAAATTGGAACAGCACGTGATTTTGTTTCCTTGTCAGGTGTTTGTCCAGCGTGTAATTGTAAGGTTTCAAATGAAAATTCTCGTGACATATGGGTGTCCTCCAAAACAAAAGTTGCCTTCATTCTACACCCAGAAAAGCTAGCTGTCTAATAGAAATTTTTTATCAAAGTGATAGGGAGAGCTTATAAAAAGGACCTTTCGGTCCCTTTCTATTTCTTCACAATAGGTGCTACGCTTGCCAAGACTTTTTTAAGTCCAACTTCTGGGAATTTTATCTTAAGTTCCTGTGTCTTGCCACTTCCAGTTACTTCTAGGACGGTACCATCTCCCCACTTCTTGTGGTGAGCGATATCTCCGATTTCCCAATCAGTAGCTGAGTTGCCTGAGTCTGAAGCCTTACCAAAAGGTAGTCCCCCAGTGGCTTTTGAAAATGGCTGAGCACCAGTATGTCTTTGCGGCTGTGCATTTGCTTTTCTGGTCTGAAGCGCTTGTTGTAAACTCATGCCCTGACCAAATTGTGTAGGCTCTTCCTTTGTAAAACGAACACCAAATGATGAATTGGCTGGACGTGCTAGACCTTGATATTGTAATAAATCATCTGAAATTTCACGTAAGAAACGGCTAGGACGATTATAGCTAGTCTTACCAAAAAGCGTACGCGTATTAGCGTTGGTAAGGAAAAGAATCTCTTCCGCCCGAGTGATACCTACGTAAGCCAAACGACGCTCTTCTTCGAGTTCATCTGGCTCTTCTGAGGCACGTGACAAAGGGAACACTCCCTCTTCCATACCAATTAGGAAGACAACTGGGAATTCAAGCCCTTTGGCAGCATGGAGAGTCATCAAGGTTACCTCTGCTGCTTCCATATCACCATCGTCCGTATCAGCAATTAAAGCTAAATCGTTTAAGAAACGGCCTAAACGGTCAATTCCTGTCTCGTCTTCCGTACCATCGGTGTTGGTTTCGTCAAAATTCTTAGTAACAGACATGAATTCTTCGATATTTTCAATGCGCGCTTGACTTTCAAGTGTTTGTTGCATCGAAAGAGCATCCAGATAACCAGACTTATCCAAAACAGCCTCTACAGCTTCAGTGATGCTTAGTCCATCTAGCTGATCACGTAGGTTCAGAATCATGTTAGCAAAATCGTAAACGCCCTGAGCTGCTTTCCCCTTAATCGGTGATAACATAATATTAGCTGAAGCATCTAGGAGACTCATGTTTTGCTCATAGGCAAAGGTACGAATCTTTTCTAGTGTCCCAGGTCCAACTCCACGTTTAGGTTCATTAACGACACGTTCAAAGCTAATATTATCAGCAGGATTGGCAATTAAGTTCAAGTAAGAAATGGCATCACGAATTTCTTTACGGCTATAGAACTTGGTTCCTCCAACCATGGTATAAGGAATATTAGACTTGAGTAAAGCTTCTTCAATGGTACGAGACTGAGCATTGGTACGGTAAAGTACAGCGAAATCCTTGAAGTTCTTACCTTCTTCACGAATAATGTTATCAATAGTTGAAGCAACAAAAACAGCTTCATCACGCTCGTCATTAGCACGGTAATAAACAATTTGTTCACCGTCATCATTTTGAGTCCAAAGTTTCTTAGGACGGCGGTTACGGTTGTTCTTGATAACTTCGTTGGCTGCTTGGAGAATTTTCTTAGTTGAACGGTAGTTTTCCTCCAAGAGGACAACCTTAGCTTCAGGATAGTCCTTCTCAAAATCAAGGATGTTCTGCATGTCAGCCCCACGCCAACCGTAGATTGATTGGTCAGCATCACCCACGACACAGATATTCTTGAAGCGAGATGCTAAGAGTTTTACCAACTGATACTGAGCATGGTTGGTATCTTGATATTCATCCACGTGAATATACTGATAACGCTGCTGATAATAAGCGAGCACATCGGGATTTTTGTCAAAGAGACGCAGAGTCATCATAATCAAATCGTCGAAATCCATGGCTTCACTACGACGGAGCTCTTCCTGATAGGCTTTGTAACATTTAGCAACGATTTGAGTATACATGTCACCAGCTTGGTGCTCATAAGCCACTTCATCCAAGAGGTCATTTTTTGCGTTGGAAATCGTCCCTAAGATGGCACGTTCATTCCACTTCTTAGGATCAAGATTAAGATTCTTGAGAATACGTTTCATCAAAGTACGTTGTTCACCAGGATCCACGATAGTAAAGTTTCGATTGTAGCCAATATGGTCCGCTTCACGACGAAGGATTCGCACGCACATACTATGGAAGGTCGCAATCAAGGTTTCTGAAGTTGCTGGGTTTAAAGCCATAGCACGCTCACGCATCTCACGAGCTGCCTTATTGGTAAAGGTAATGGCCAAAATATTCCAAGGATTGATCATTTTTTCGTCAATAAGGTAGGCAATGCGGTGGGTAAGTACACGTGTCTTCCCTGATCCTGCACCAGCCATAATCAACAAAGGACCTTCAGTCGTTTGGACGGCTTCGGCCTGTTTGTCATTCATACCAGTTAATAATGGGTTCATCATATTCTCCATTCTCAAAAATAAGCTCTACTATTTTATCATTTTTTGGATGAAAATGCAGTCTCTATTCATAATGAGTGTGAAATAACTTTAGCAAATAATCGTTTGTTTTTATTGGGAGGTTGTTTGATAAAAATGATTGTTATTCCAAGCTTTTCTAGATTTTGGTGAAAGGGATTCTTAAGTATAATATTCGGTTTTTTATAGTTTTGATAAAAATTAGTGTTGACACTGTTCGGTTTTTTAGATAATATAGAACCACAATAAAATAAAAACCGAGTGATGTCATCAGGAAGACTGGTGATTGACGGACTTCTGGAGAGATCTTGAAGCAGCCTTAGCTGTAAACAAGACACCGAAGGGGCAAGGGGTAACAACCGAAACTCTCAGGTAAAAGGACAGAAAGCATCGCAAGTTTTTTTACTTGTAGTAATAGCTTTGTATTCTCAGAGGTCTGGTTAAGCCAAACCTCTTTTTGACGTCTCGGTTAAAGGAGATTGTTACATTCATGTTAGACTTTTTTACTACCATTGATGATTTTGTCTGGGGTCCACCCCTTTTGGTCCTTCTTGTAGGAACTGGGATTTACCTTACGCTTCGTCTTGGACTTTTGCAAGTTCTTCGTCTTCCTAAAGCTTTTAAACTTATCTTTGCTGAAGATAAAGGGGAAGGTGATATTTCTAGTTTTGCAGCCCTTGCGACAGCTCTTGCTGCAACTGTTGGTACAGGTAACATTGTTGGGGTAGCTACAGCCATCAAAACTGGTGGACCTGGTGCCCTTTTCTGGATGTGGATTGCCGCTTTCTTTGGTATGGCAACCAAATATTCCGAAGGTCTTTTGGCTATTAAATTCCGTACACTTGACGACCAAGGTAATGTTTCTGGTGGTCCAATGTATTACATCACACATGGTTTCTCTGGGAAATGGCAAACAATTGCTAAACCTTTGGCCTACTTCTTTGCCTTTGCAGGTGTCCTAGTTGCATGGTTGGGGATTGGTACTTTCTCTCAAGTTAACTCAATCACCGCCTCACTTCAAAACAGCTTTGACTGGTCACCAAAAATCGTAAGTATCTTACTTGCTCTTATAACTGCTGCCATCATTTTTGGTGGTATCCAATCTATCTCTAAAGTTTCTGAAAAGGTCGTACCATTTATGGCTGGACTTTATATCCTAGCAGCTCTTGTGGTTATCTTTACAAACTTTAATCAACTTTTACCAGTTCTTGAAATGGTCTTCCAATCTGCCTTTACTGGGAAAGCAGCCGTAGGTGGTTTTGCTGGTGCAACAGTCATGGTCGCTATGCGACTTGGTATTGCGCGTGGTGTCTTCTCAAATGAGTCAGGTCTTGGATCTGCTCCTATCGCCGCTGCTGCAGCTAAGACCGAAGAACCTGTTGAACAAGGTTTGATTTCAATGACAGGTACTTTCATTGATACGATTATCATCTGTACGCTTACAGGTCTTGCTATCCTTGTAACTGGTCAATGGTCAGGTAGCCTAGAAGGTGCCCCAATGACACAAGCCGCCTTCTCTTCTGTTTTTGGTACATTTGGTGAAATTGCCTTAACACTTTCTTTGGTTCTCTTTGCCTTTACAACAATCTTGGGTTGGTCTTACTACGGTGAACGTTGTTTCGAATTCATTTTCAAATCAACTAAATTCCTTCCACTCTACCGCCTCATTTTTGTGGTTATGGTTGCTCTTGGTGGTTACCTCACACTTGATGTTGTTTGGAAAATTGCAGATATCGTAAACGGCTTGATGGCATTGCCTAACTTGATTGCCCTCCTAGTCCTTTCACCAATCATCATTAAAGAAACCAAATCATACTTTGAACGCCACAAATAAACAAAAAGAGCTCAGGCTCTTTTTTCTTGTCTTTATCAGCACCAATCCTTGCGACTACTGCTCTTTTGCGTTACAATGAAATTAAATCATTTTTAAACTTATACAGAAAAAATCCAAAGGAATAACTATGTCAATTACCAAAGAATTTGATACGATTACTGCCATTTCAACGCCCTTAGGTGAAGGTGCTATCGGTATCGTTCGCTTATCTGGAACCGATGCTATTGCTATTGCTAATAAAGTTTTCAAAGGAAAAAATCTAGAAACGGTTGCTTCACATACTATCAATTACGGCCATATTGTCGAAAATGAGGAAACCATTGATGAAGTCATGGTAAGTGTTATGCGTGCGCCAAAGACCTTTACGCGTGAGGATGTCGTGGAGATCAACACTCACGGTGGGGTTGCTGTGACTAATGAAATCCTCCAACTCCTTATTCGTTCTGGAGCTCGTATGGCTGAACCTGGAGAATTTACCAAACGTGCCTTTTTGAATGGTCGTGTGGACTTGACTCAGGCTGAAGCTGTCATGGATTTGATTCGTGCTAAGACTGATAAGGCTATGGCCGTTGCCGTCTCTCAACTTGATGGGGCGCTCAAGGATCTCATTAACAACACTCGCCAAGAAATCCTTAACACCTTGGCTCAAGTCGAAGTGAATATTGATTACCCAGAATATGATGATGTTGAAGAAGTTACCACAGCTCTTGTCCGTGAAAAAACGCAAGAGTTCCAAGCACTTTTAGAAAATCTTCTTGCCACTGCTAAACGAGGAAAAATCCTACGAGAAGGCCTTTCAACGGCAATCATTGGTCGTCCAAATGTCGGAAAATCTAGTCTTCTTAACAATCTCCTACGCGAGGAGAAAGCTATCGTAACAGATATTGAAGGTACCACCCGTGATGTCATTGAAGAATACGTTAATATCAAGGGTGTTCCACTTAAGTTAATCGATACCGCTGGTATTCGAGACACAGATGATGTGGTTGAAAAGATTGGTGTTGAGCGTTCCAAGAAAGCTCTCGAAGAGGCTGACCTGGTTCTCCTTGTGCTTAATAGCTCCGAACCGTTAACAGAGCAAGACCGTACATTATTAGAAATCAGTCAAAATAGCAATCGCATCATTCTTCTAAATAAGACAGACCTACCACAAGCAATCCAAATGGAAGAGCTTCCCGAAGATGTTATTCCAATTTCAGTCCTCAAGAATGAAAATATTGACAAAATCGAAGATTGCATCAATCAGCTCTTCTTTGATAATGCTGGCCTAGTGGAGAAAGATGCTACTTATCTCTCAAATGCCCGTCACATTTCACTCATTGAAAAAGCTCTCGAAAGTCTTGAAGCAGTCAATCAAGGTCTTGAATTAGGCATGCCTGTTGACCTCTTACAGGTTGATATGACACGCACCTGGGAAGTTTTAGGAGAAATTACTGGTGACGCCGCCCCAGATGAACTCATTACACAACTCTTTAGTCAGTTCTGTCTAGGAAAATAAACATAACTAAATTTATGTAAAAAGGATGCTTAGTCATCTTTTTATTTTACATACATAAATACAGAAATAAAATTATGTAAATCAAAAAACTACCAATACTATAAGACGATTGACTCATGCTTTTTAAGAAAGAAAATGCTATCATGGTATTATCCTATGATTTTGAAAGGTTAATCATGAGTCAAGCTGCTACTGATACTGATTTTAAACATTTGATAGATTTTGATGATAATCTGTTTCCGTTTCGACTGGAGGAAACTATGGTCGAAAATGGACGCCCTGATATTCTATTTCATTGGCATCCTGAGCTTGAGATTCAGTACGTTTATGAGGGGACAGCTCGCTATCATATTGATTATGACTATTTTGACAGTCAGGCTGGAGATATTTTTTTGATATGTCCTAATGAGCTTCATTCGATTCATCCCATAGATAATCAGTCTCATCATACTGATACCCTTCATTTTCATTTGGATATGTTGGGACAGTCTCTGGTGGATCTGCTTAGTCTCCGTTATCTTCAGCCCTTACAGAATTCCAATTTTAAGTTTAAACAATGTCTAAGACCATCAGACGAGGGGTATACGGAAATTAAAGCACTTCTCTTCGAGATTTTTAAGATGATTCGTCAGAAAGATCGTCACTATGAACTTCTTCTCAAGTCAAAGTTGGAAGAATTAATCTACCTTTTCTACTTCTATCGTTTGGTAAAGCGAAAAACTTCTGATGATCATTATCGAAAAAATGATAAAATTCGTGAAATCATTGATTACATCAATCAACATTATGCTGAAAATCTCACGATTGAAAAGTTGTCAGAGCTCATGGGATATAGTAAGACACATTTTATGACAATTTTTAAACAACATACTGGCACCTCTTGTACTGAATTTATCATTCAAGCAAGACTACATGCTGCTTGTGAGGAGCTCCGTAATAGCGTAAAACCAGTTTTGGAAATTGCTACTGATGTTGGTTTTAACAATTTATCAAATTTCAACCGTCAATTTAAACACTATTACGACCAAACACCAAGTCAGTATCGAAAAACACATAGCAACAAGAAGAAAACAAAAAAGAGTTAGCCAAATGGTTAACTCTAATTTTTATCTGAAAACTTCTTAGTATTTTTCTTTACCTTTGTGTTTTCCACTAAGTCCAAAGAGAGTTAGCAACATACCAAGTCCGAGGAGTCCAGCGTGTGAGGCCTTATCACCTGTTGTAGGAAGAACTTCAGTTTGAGCAGAAGCTTCTGCCACTTTTTCTGTTTCTTTAAGTGCTTCGTTTCTTGTTGAAACGAAGAATACTTTACCATTAGGTGTCGTTACTACTTTAGATACAACTGGTTTAGTTGTTTTAAGGTCTTCAGCAACGCTAGATGGCGTAACAGGACTCAATGGATTAAGTGTAGGGTCTTCTGCATTTTCTTTTTTGTTCAAGGCAGCAAAATCAGCACTTGAAATAGAAATGGTACGTGAGTTTGGATTGATAACTGCATACTTAGATAGGTCTGCATGTGTCAAGTAATCCGCAAAGACGGTATCCATTGAAGGACCTTCTTCACGAGGACCACCAAGCATTGTGTAGCCATCACCACCAGCAGCTAAGAAGTCATTCGTTACAAGGTAGTAATTTTCATTAGTGTTGAGTGGTTTATAGCTACCAGTTTCTGGATCAAAAATGTCAATTGATAAGATACGTTTTTCTGCTGGAAGTGTTGTGTCATAATAAACACGAGCTCCTGATACTTGAAGGAAACCGCCAGATGGTTCAAGAAGAGGTTGACCATTTTCATCTAGAACAGTTTTACCACTTTCGTCAACTTGGAGAATAGAACCAAGAGATTTGACAAACATATCATGGATATTTTGACCTGTCACTTGGATTTGAGCAACTGAGTTACCAAATGGAAGAACGGCAATGATATCACCTTTAGTGATTGGTTTGTCTTTGGCAATTGTTTCACGAAGACCACCACCGTTTGTTACGGCAAGGTTAGACTTGTGTGTGAAGGCTGATTGTCCGTAATCTAAGAGAGCATCAGCGACAACATTACCAAGGTTAGTTTCGCGAACACGAACGTTCATACGGTCACCGCTAAGTTTAACTGGACTATTTTCGATAACTACTTTCGAAGAATCTGCCTTGTACTTAGCTTGGATGTCATCAATCATAGTTTTAACTGTTGGGTTAACTTTATAATTCTTCTTAGCTTCGTCGTGTGAAATCACGCCATGTGACAAGACACGGTCAGAATTATAAACGACGCGGCCGACATTGTTAAGGTAGCTACCAGTTTGGTTGTAAGTGACATTATCGCCGTATGTCGCTGTGTGAAGAGTGTGTGAGTGACCATCAAGGACAAGAACACGTTTTCCTTTCAAAGGTGCATAGTTTGAAAGAGCTTCTGCCAATGTTGATCCACGCCATTCAACTGGAGTTGTTGTATCTATACCCAAGTGACTAAGGACAATATAAGTCTTGTATTCCTTACCTTCAGCACGAGCATTTGATTCCACTTGGTCAACAACAGCTTTAACCTCAGTAATAGGATCGGTGAAAGAGACACCAGTGATATTACGTGGGTGTGTCTTAGTAGCTGTCTCAGGTGTAGTAACACCAATAACAACTACTTCATCTCCATCAACACCAGGTGTTTTGTCAATGATTGTAGATGGTTGGAAAAGACGTACGCCGTCCACATAAACGTTAGATGTGATGATTGGGAAATTGATTTGTTTGCTCAAACGACGCAATTGGTCAAGACCAAAGTCGAACTCATGGTTACCCACTGTCATGGCATCAAAACCAACAGCATTCATGACGCTTGCCATGTCCTCCCCCTTAGAGCTGTTTGAGATTGGAAGACCTTGGAATGAGTCCCCTGAGTCAAAGACAAGGGTTGTTCCTTTTGAACGAGAATCATTGACGATACCAGACAAAAGGGCATCACCAATAACTCCGTTACGATCATCTTCAACCATACGACCATGAACATCGTTGGTGTGAAGAACAGTTACAGTGTCGTTGCTGGCACTTGTGCTAGCATTTGTCACGACTTCTGTTGTAGGAGTTGCGGCTGCAGTTGCTGTTTCACTGGCTGTGGCAACTGGTGTCTCGCTTGTTTCAGCTGTTAAAGCAGTAACAACTGATGTTGAACTAGCTACTGGAGCTGCAGACTCGCTTGTTGCAGTTGTTGCTGCAGTAGATGTCGCATTGGTAGTTGCCTCTGTAGCTACTACTTCAGTGCTTGGTGCTGTTACAGCTGCATGAGCTTCTACCTCGTCAGCTTGGACAGCATTAGCCAAGATAGCAGTTGAGACGAGTAGGGTTGATAGTGTCGTTGCAACGACTGTTTTCTTCTTCATTCCAAAAGACCTTTCTGATTTTTAAATCGCTTTTATTATACCACATTTATAAGATTAGAATTAAATAAATTTCAATATTTTATTAGATATTCAAATAATTTTTTCAAAAATCAATAGGTAGCTAAACGTTTTTCAAGATAGCCTTCAAGCAGTTCTAAAGTAAAGCTCAAAGTCCAGTAAATAAGGGCGATTAGGATATACATAGACATGTAGTCATACTCACGCCCACCGATAATCTTAGCATTTTGGAAAATGTCAGGCACTGTAATCATAGCAGCCAATGAGGAACTCTTAACCATATCAATAATAACATTACCAAGAGGGGCTACTGCTATACGCATAGCCTGAGGTAAGATAATCCGACGGATAATAGACTTCTGAGGAAGACCAAGAGAGCGAGCTGCTTCCCACTGCCCCTTATCTACGGCAACTATGGATGAACGGAAAATCTCTGCCATATAAGCGGCACTAACACAGGAGAAGCCAATAAAGGCACAAAGAAGGGCAGGTAGCTGAACACCAACATAAGGCAAACCAAAGTAAAGAATGAAGAGCACGACCAACATAGGAACCCCACGCATGATGGAAATATAAATGCGGGCTGGATACTTTAACCAAGGCTTTTGAGACATTCGCATAAAGGCAAGGATGATAGCAAAAACATTCCCAACCATAAAGCTTAAAAGCGAGATTCCTAAGGTATAAGGTAGACCTGATAGGACATAAGGAATGCTTTTTAGAATCAGTGAAAAATCAATAATCATAAGTCTAACTTTCTAAACATTTCTTTAGCAAATAAGCGATCCAATTGGATCGCTTATATTATTCAACATCAGAGATATCAATCTCAGTATAGTCAACTTTTGTTTTCTTTGTAACGTCTTGACCAGCAAAGAATTTCTCTGAAATCTTGGTAAGGGTACCATCTTTCTTCATGTCTTTGATGGCTTTGTTGACCTTTTCTTGAAGGGTTTTATTCTTCAATGAGAAAGTAAAGCTTGTTGAGTAAGGGTTACTGTAGATACCGTCGTTGATCTTAACTGGGTACTTGTCTTTGATAGCGGCTACTGCCATCTTTTGCAAATAGTAATCGTTGACGATAACGTCTGTACGCCCATTTATCAAGTCCTGCATGTAAACGTCATTGGTAACATTATCATATACGACGAGTTCAGCACCCATTTTTTTGGCAATCTTCATGTACTTTGTACTTGCAGCACCGGCTGCCTTTTTGCCTTTGAGATCCTTCCATGAAGAGATTCCTGAATTATCCGATTCACGAACGACCATTGAAGTGAAGGAATACTTGTATGGTTCAGAACGTAAGAATTTTTTAACATTCTTGTTGTCGTCTTCGAGTGAGTAGTTAGCGATATCGACTTGTCCACTATTTACAGCAGTAAGCATGCCATCTACACCCATCTCAGTGAAGTCAATTTTCAACTTAAGACGTTTTCCAACTTCTTTGAGAATCTCAACGTCATAACCAGTCAAATTATTCTTATCATCGTGGTAGGTTTGTGGGTACAGTGTTCCAGCAGTCGCAACCTTGATGCTACCACGTTTCTCAATCTTTTCCCAGTTCTTCTCACCTGTACTTTGTGACGAGCAGGCAACCAAAAAGACCGCAGCCAAAATTAAGCTAAAAACGGCGAAAAATCTCTTTTTCATCTATGTGTGTCTCCTTGAATAATTAAGTTAAGTTAAAAAACTTATAATCTAAGCCTACACTATTTGAAAGGGTTTTACAAAATATTGAACTGAAAATAATAATGCTCAGCTAAAAACCGAACCTTCTTCCATTTGTTGGGCCAAGTGTAAGAGGAGGCCTTCTCTTCCCTTGGCGGCTGTCAGTTGAACACCAAGGGACAGCCCTTGCCCATCACGATAGACAGGTAAAGAAATCGATGGTTGTCCCGTCAGGTTAGCTTGTTGGGTGAAAGGCGTCCAATCTAAACTATCCGCAAACATATCCCAAATAAGTTCTTGTTGCTTTGGCCAATCAAACTCAGACATATGCTTGAGTTGATTTTGTAGGCTTTGAGAGAGTGCAAACTGTCCGTGTTTAGGTGCCACATCCGCAACTGTAGGAGTCAGAAGAATATCGTAAGACTCATGAAAATTCGTCATCTGATGGCTATACTGGTCCCACTGAGTTAGGACTTTAGAGTAAACTTTGGCAGGAATCTTTTGGCCAGATTGGAAAATAGCCCAAGTCATTAACTCCATATCTTCAAGCGTTATCTGACGTCCCAAACCAGCCTCTATACCATCAAACATGGCAGCCGTCTCTACACTATTCATGATGTAGTAAGACTGCATAGCTTCAATCCCATTCAAGGGCTGATGGGTGATTTCATGGACATAATGTCCTAGACTTTCTAATGCTCTAGCAGCCTTTTTTGTCGCCGCAATAGCAGATTCTGATACCTTACCACCAATAGGAGAGACAGTAGAAAAAGCAATCTTCAGAGGTTGAACTGGTTTTCCTAAAGAATCTTTGTCAAGTTTAGGCAAGATAAAGGGACTTTCCATCTGACACGTCTGCATATGATAAAGCAAGCGTTTTGTATCTCGAACAGACTTAGTCAAAGCAAACTGGACAGAGGCTCCCTGCCATCCACGAAACGAACCAGGACCGACAGGAATTCGTCCTCTGGTAGGCTTGAGACCGATTAGGCCGTTAAAGGAAGCTGGAATGCGAATAGAGCCCCCACCGTCACTAGCTGGAGCCAAAAGAGAAATGCCAGAACTTACAAGAGCAGCCGCTCCACCACTTGAGCCACCAGCATTACGCCTCACATCATCAGGTAGATTGACAGGACCATGAATCTGAGCATCACTGATATTTTTGAAGCCAAACTCAGGAGTGCTAGAACGTCCTAAGATAATAAAGCCCAATTCCTCAAGTTTCTTAACATAATTATCCGTTTCCTTAGCCCGATAACTTGTAAATAGGCGAGAACCCGCTGTTGACGGCTCACCAGCTTGCTCCTGACCTAAATCCTTTAGGAAAATTGGGACACTAGCAAAAGGTTTAGCTGAAAAGTCTCTAGTTTCTGCTTCTTCTAAAGCTTTCTCGTAACGTTGACTGACGATAGCATTGATTTTAGTATTAGTCCTCTCCGCTTCACTTATTGTATCCTTTACTAGTTCTGGGGGACTGACCGTCTTATTTCGCACAGCCTCAACCATTGCCGTTGCATCTGACCACTCATTTACTGACATCTTATATTCTCCCTACTTCTATTATTTCCTAAATTATACTAAAAAAAACGAAACGCCTGAAACGTTCCGCCTTCAATCATGATAATTAGTCTTGCCAAGTTTCTTGGTTTTCTTTAAATTTTTTCAAGAGTTGAAGTCCGTCTGCTGTGATGTAGCCTTGCACTTTAGCCACTTTGATCAACTCAGTGTAGTTTGAAAGAGTGACCAATTTCACGCCAGCATCAGCGAAGTTTTTCTCAGCTTTTGGCAATTCGTAAGTGAAGATAGCCACAACACCAATAACATTAGCCCCTTCACGCTCTGCAGCTGCTACCGCATCAAGTACTGATCCACCAGTTGAAATCAAGTCTTCAACAACAACCATTTTTTCGCCTTTAACCACACGACCTTCGATTTGGTTACCAGCACCGTGATCTTTTGGTTTGCTACGGATATAGGCAAATGGAAGGTTCATCTTGTCAGCGATGATAGCACCGTGAGGAATACCAGCAGTTGCAGTACCAGCAATCACTTCTACTTCAGGAAATTCTTCCTTAATTTTTTCCACAAAACCATTTTCGATAAGTGTACGAGTTTCTGGGTAAGACAAAGTAATACGGTTGTCTGTGTAGATTGGTGATTTGATTCCTGATGCCCATGTAAATGGTTCTTCAGGTTTAAGGTAAACAGCCTTGATATCAAGCAAGTCAGATGCGATTTGTGATGCTAATGTCATAATTATTATCCTCCGTAAAGCGTTTTCTACTCTTTATTATAACCTAATTCAGTCTATTTTCCTATGAAATAAGGTCTTTTTGAAAATTTATTGACCGTTCCATTGAGCCTTGATGTCGTGATAAGCTGCTACTGGATCATCAGCTTGTGTAATTGGACGACCAACAACAATGTAATCTGAACCAATTTGACGCGCATCGGCAGGTGTCATGACACGTTTTTGGTCACCAACCGCTGCTCCTGCTGGACGAATACCAGGTGTCAAACAAACGAAGTCTTCATTTGTTGCTTCTTTGATTTTTGCAACTTCGTGTGCTGAGCAAACAACACCATCAAGACCTGCTTCAGCAGTCTTTTTAGCATAATGAACCACTGATTCTTGAAGTGTCGTTTGGATATTTTGGAAATCACGCATCTGCTCTTCAGAGGTAGAGGTCAACTGAGTTACAGCAATCAAGATTGGACCATCACCCAAGCCCTCACGCGCAGCCTTCATCATTTCCACACCACCAGCCGCATGCACATTTGTCATATCAACACCAAGGTTAGACAAAACACGCATTGCAGATTTGACAGTATTTGGAATATCGTGAAGCTTAAGGTCAAGGAAAACACTATGGCCAAGATCTTTAACGTAGCGAACAATCTCAGGCCCAGCCGCATAGTAAAGTTCCATACCAATCTTCACATAGAGCTTTTCATCAGCAGGAAACTTAGCAAGGAATGCCTTCACATTCTCAAAAGTCGGGAAATCAAGGGCAATAACAGGACGATTTTCTCTCATTTCTTATATCCTTTCACACAAAAAACCTCCGCCAGTCAGCGAAGGTTGCACGAAAACAGGGCAGTCCCTACCCTTTAGTGATGCCGTAGCATCTCAGTACACCTTTCTCGCCTCTCTGGACTCGATTAAAGGTTCAGTTCAATTTGTTCTATTATAGCGCTTTTATATGGGAATGTCAAAGGGGGATTTTGTTCTAAATACCTAATCTTAGACCTCTACTTCTATTGATTAATGTTATAGATTACATCCAGTTTTACATTGTAAAAATTTAATGTAAAATTTATTGCTTTTTATATTTTTACATTGTAAAATACTCTTGTAAAATAAGAAAGAGGTGTTAACATGCTTGAACAACTATTGAAAATGCATGCTGAAAAAATTCGAGTTAACAATAACTCTGATGAATATCAGAAGGTAATGAAACAGATAGAAAATTATCAAGTCGAAAAGCACTTGCCATCGGCTACCATGCTTTATGATATACTAGATAAGCTAGCAGATCTTTCAGTAAGTGATAATATGACAGACGATGAAACTGACTATTTGGAATGGAAAGATAATATTCATATCGAAAAACTTGATTCGGGAGATTTTATAATTTATTACTTGGATCGTTTCTTTATTAGTATTTCAGAAGATAAAAGGAATAACATATGGGATATAATTAAAGAACGCTATGAGACTAAAAAGAAAATTAAACTTAAGAATGAGGTAATTGATACTTTTGTAGTTCAGTTACAAACAACACTTAAGGCTCCTATTGAAATTTTTTCTCCTGAAGAAGAAAAAATTGTCATTAGTTTCCTTGATTTTATAGAAAATCAAGGAAATATATTAAATCAAAACGACTCAGAAATTTATGATGCAATTCTAAAAAACGGTATAGATCTAGGGGTTTTACTAAAGCAATTAATTAAATCTTACCCAACAGGTGAACAAAATAAGGTTACTTTTCTAGGGGAAGGATTTGATGCTCAGAATCTATATGGCACGCTACAATATTACAGTAATCAACATTCAGATAGTTTTGAAGAAAACTTCAACAATGAATCTACTAAGTTACTAGATAAAACTATAGAAAAAGTTATCACTAATTTGGATGAAGAATCCATTCCTCTTATTCTATATTGTAACGAACTAGAAACAACAAAAATAGTGCTAAATTCAGTTTACGAGAAAATAATTGAATTACACCCAAAACTAAATGTTGAATACTTCAATGCCTCCGAATTCGAAGATATTATTACATCAAATAAAGATGATGGAATTTCTCAGAACGTTTCTGAAATTTTTGAAGGAATTGATTTTCTTGTTTTTGAGGGTGTCGACTCCCTCAAAACTGAATTGGCTAAAAAAGAACTTATTAAACTAACAAAATGGTTACAAAATAAAGGTCAACAGGTCTTATTTTCTAGTTTCGTGAGACCAGAAAATATAGAAATGTTTATAAGTGAAGACATTATTTCGGATGGACACATTATCGATATTACTACGAGAGAGGTTGCTGTATGATTGGAAAATGGTTAAAAGAGAAACGTGAAAATCTATCTTTGACTGCTCAAGATATCAAGCAGGAAACAAAAACATCATCAACACTTATCTCACTAGTTGAAACTGAGAAACGACTTCCCTCAGAAAAATTCCTAGAGAGTTATCTTTTAGTTCTTGCTAAAGCTAGTGGTTTTGACGAGACTTTACGGGATCGCTATACAACAACTGAGTGTTTTGAGGAATGGAAAAGTAAACTTACCATTGAACATAAAGGCAAAGATACTATATATTACAGTTGTGGTCGAAAAATTTGTGTAGATTCTAAAGGTTTATATCTAAAGAACATCGAACCTTATGATTTGCATGTATATTTCATAGGTTATAGTTGGAGTGATTTTGCTGATTACCAAAATAGCTACTTGAAACAGGAACTGAACATTAATGTATTAGAATCAACACCAAATCGTCTTAATAAAAAAATTGATCTTATTGAAACCTTAGATATAGACGCAGAGGTTACGCAGTATTGGCTTGAGAAATACAGAGATGAACTTAAAAGACTTATTGAGGACTCTTTTGATGAGTTACCCAAGTCATACGAGAAAATATATTATTCACTTACAAAATTTGGACTGGAAGAAGAAATAAAGAAAGAGAATTCAAATGGAATTGAGATTTCACAACTCTCTCAACTTAACTTAGTTCTAGATGGTGAACATTTAACAGACGGGGAATTAGAGGCAATTGCTACTGTAATTGAGGGAATCAGAGCTCGAAGAAGAAAATAATCAAAAAAGATGGAAGTTTTAGTTTCCATCTTTTTCTTTTAGATCAATTTATTCTATTTCCCCAACAATTCTGTTCGAACTTCTTTGCGTAAGTCTTCGAGTGTTGTGATGCCATACTTGTCCATGACTTCAGGAAGGCGGTCAATGATTTTAGGGCAGGCATAAGGATCTGCGAAGTTGGCTGTTCCGACACCGATGGCTGAGGCACCAGCGATGAACATTTCGATAGCCGCTTCGGCACTGTCGACGCCACCCATACCGATGATTGGGAGGTCTGATGCTAGAGCAACTTGACGGATGAGTTTAAGGGCTACTGGGAAGACAGCTGGCCCTGACATGCCACCTTGACCGTTGGCAATAATTGGTTTGCGAGTAGCCAAGTCATAGCGTGTACCGACCAAGGTGTTAATCATGGTAAAACCAGTCGCACCGGCATCTTCGACTGCTTTAGCGACACTCGTGATGTCAGCCACGCTCGGTGTCAGTTTGACATAGACGGGCACATCAGAGTGAGAGACACTAGCTTTTACTGCCGCGTAGGCAAGCTCTGGGACTTGTCCGATGAGAAGACCGTTATTGCCATGGTCCACGTTTGGACAGGAGATGTTAAGCTCGATTGCCTTGACGTTATTGGCTTTGGAAATCTTGTGAGAGACTTCCGCATATTCTTCGTTTGAAAATCCAGCCACATTGGCAATGATTGGTAGATCAGGATAATGCTCCTGCAACCAAGGGAGTTTTTCTGACAAGATAGCATCAACACCAGGGTTTTGCAGTCCAATAGCATTAAGCATGCCTGATGGTGTCTCAGCCACACGGGGTGTTGGATTACCGAAGCGAGGGTTGGCAGTCGTTGCCTTAATCATGATTGACCCTAGTTTATCCAAATCATAATACTTGGCGTACTCTTGCCCAAAACCAAAGCAACCTGAGGCTGGGATAATAGGATTTTTCAAGTCGAGCCCTGGAAGGCTAATAGCTAAACGATTTTCTGATTTAGTCTCTGACATGGTAACCTCCTAGACGATGACTTTTCCGGTAGGGAAGACTGGCCCTTCCTCGCAAACACGAAGATTTTTGGCATCTGATTCTCCTTTAACGTGAACCACACAGGCATAGCAAGCACCCATACCACAAGCCATGCGAGCTTCCATAGAAACATAGGCATGAGGATGATTTTCAAACTTGCTATCGACATATTTAAGCATGCCTGGAGCTCCGCAACTGTAAACGGCATCTGGAGTCCAGTCGAAACCATCAATAACTGTCGAAACGTAACCCTTGATACCGTATGAACCGTCATCAGTGGTCACATAAACATCACCACAAGCTCTGAGCTTGTCCTCCAAGATGACGGCATTCTTATTGGCAAAACCAATTACCGATACAACTTCCACCCCTTTAGCCTTCAACTGCTTAGCCGTCTCAACCAAAGGTGGGACACCGATACCACCACCAACAAGGAGGGCTTTCTGCCCAGCATCGACAACGGAAATATCAAATCCATTTCCCTGAGGACCCATGGTATCAATGGTTTGACCAGCTACCATCTTAGAAAGAATAGCTGTGCCCTCACGCTCCACACGGTAAACAATGGTTGCCTCTTTCTTGTCGTAGTCAATCTCTGAGATGGAAATCGGACGACGAAGGAGCTTACTTGGGTCCGGCACCTTGAGGTGGACGAACTGCCCAACCTGCATATCTGCAACCATCTCTCCCTTAAGCACCATCTCGAAAATACGAGGTGCAATCTCACGCTGACTCACAATAGTTAAATCTTCAACTAAAATCATGACAACCCTTTCTAAACTGCAAACTGTCATCAAAAAAACCTCGCCACATGGCAAGGTCGCACAAAAAATTACAGGAGAACCCTGTTTTTTTCACCTGTCCGACCTTTCAAGCCTCTCTGGACTCATTTAAAGGTTATTTTGTGATTATTATAACCGTTTTCAAGACGGATGTCAAAGGAGAAAAGAAAAAACCTAAGCTTATAAAATTAAGCTAAGGTCTCTCCAGCCTATAACTAGGCCCTCTGTTTGATACGTTCTCTATCATCTCATAGGGGAAAATAAATTGTCAACATTCCTAACAAGAGGTGCTAGAGTTCTTGAACAAGAGCCCTAAAAAACATTATTTAAACAATCTGTCGTAAACCATAGTATGTGCCAACTGCTGACCATCGCCACCCAACAAATCGACCAAGGCATAAGCAAAGGCTAATGCTGTTCCAGCACCACGGCTAGTGACAATATTGCCATCAACAACTACCAAGTCAGTTTGATTCTCACCAGATGCAATTTGTTCCTCTAAGCCAGGGAAACATGTGAATTTACGCCCTTCAAGAAGACCAGCACGTTCGAGAACAATTGGTGCAGCACAAATAGCAGCAATATATTTTCCTACTTTAGCAGCCTCTTGAAGAGAGGCAATCAAAGTTTCGTTGTCGCGTAGATTAGTTGATCCAGGCATACCTCCAGGAAGGACCACCAAGTCATAATCCGCAAAATTGCCATCAAAAACGCCATCCATAGCAACTTGAATCCCATGTGAGCCAGTTACTGACGCACTTTCAAGTCCAAGCATGCTACAGTCAAATCCTGCTCGGCGGAAGACATCCACTGGGCTCAAGGCTTCGATTTCTTCAAATCCGTCCGCAAATACTACTGCTACTTTTGTCATGATATATCTCCAATTGACTTATTACTTGATTCTATTACGCCTTAAATTATAGCAGTTTTAGAAGCAGGAAACAAACTATAAAAATGGACTTTGGGCGTAAAAAAAGACAGCACAAGGACTGTCTTTGTCATTTTATCTAAACAAACTTGCTAGAATCCACAAGAGATAAATATGGGCTGGGTAGAAAATATAGAAGAAATTCTTGTTACCACTACCACGCTCACCATTATAGAAATACATAGGAATCGCAGCAAAAACCATCATCCACTGGACACCTGTCGGATCAAAGAGATGGGCAATCACTGAAATAACAGCTAAGACAATGATTTGAGCGATGCGATTGGTTCGGAAGATATAGAATAGCAAACCAAGAATAACCATCACAAAGCCACCCTCAACCATGATAATACTTGGAACTAGTGACAAGATAAAGGCAACAATCTGCACAAGGAGTGGGTTTGCATGTGGCGTTTCAAATATGCCTGCAAGAATCACAACTGGAATAGATGAAAGAATCGGCAAGAGAAAGACACCGATCCCTTGAATTAACTCCTTGTTCGATTTATCGCGAAGCCCCTTAGCCAACAAATCCCAAGAACATATAAAAATCCCTGTAATAAAGAAGGTTGAAAAAGCATTATTCATCAAACCAATATCACCATTATGAAAAATACTTCCAATAATGGCATTACCAATGGTCATGAACCAACTCATGTAAAGCAGACGTCTAAGGTAGGCCATTCGGTCATGAGTATAATGGAAACTATCTGCAGCTAGAAAGAGGAAGATTGGAAAAACCAAACGTCCCAACATCGTCAACCATATAGGTGCCCCCATACTCCCGAACAACTGATAGATTTGGTCCAAAAACATAAGTGCAACAGCTAGGTATTTCAAATTAGTCGCATTGCATATCTTTTTTATATCGTTCATTTAATGCTCCTTTAATTTTCAGCATATTAAATGATACCATAAGTTAGATGTAAATTCAAAGGTATTCATGATAATAAAAGCCATAACTTTTAACTGTTTTTGCGGAACAATTTTTGTAATAAAGAATGGTCCATAATAATAACAAACTCAATTCCGACTACCCATCCAAAGCATTTATACTCTCTTTGTGCTATAATAGTTAGGCAATATTTACGTTTATAACGTATGCAAATTATTTATAAAAAACAAACAAAGCTAATAAACTCTGCAAGTTTTTGTAATATCTTTTTTGCGAGCAGAGCGAGCAATTAACCGAGACTTTCCGCCGTGTTAAAAGCGCCTGAAACTAAAAGGTTTCAGGCGCTCGGAATTTTTGAGACGCTAGGCTCAAAAATTAGTCATGGAACTTTGTAAAAGTTCGCTGACGTCCGCCAACACCTAAGGAAAGTCTCACAGACAATTTTATTTTAAAAATAAAACAAGTATTATCAATAATAAGAAAGGAAGTACACCATGTCTTTTGACGGCTTTTTTCTTCATCATATGACAGCTGAGCTACGTGAGCAGGTGCTTTACGGGCGTATCCAGAAAGTTAATCAGCCTTTTGAACGTGAGTTGGTCCTGACCATTCGTAACAATCGTCAGAATTACAAGCTTCTGCTTTCGGCTCACCCTGTCTTTGGGCGTATTCAGACGACCAAGGCTGACTTGCCAAATCCACAGAATCCAAATACCTATACCATGATTATGAGGAAATACCTTCAGGGAGCGGTTATCGAGGATATCCAGCAGGTAGAAAATGATCGTGTTCTGGAGATTTCCGTATCAAACAAAAACGAAATCGGTGACAGCGTCAAGGTTACTCTAGTCATGGAAATTATGGGGAAACACTCCAATATTATCCTGATTGACAAAAACGAGAGCAAAATTATCGAGTCAATTAAGCACGTTGGTTTCTCACAAAATAGTTACCGTACTATTCTGCCAGGATCAACCTACATCGCACCGCCTAAGACAGACGCCAAGAATCCATTTGACATTGCAGACGAAAAGCTCTTTGAAATCCTACAAACCGAGGATTTGTCAGCTAGAAACCTTCAAAAACTTTTCCAAGGTTTGGGGCGTGACACGGCCAATGAATTATCAGCTTTACTTGAGACTGATAAGCTCAAGAATTTCCGTGCCTTCTTCAATCGTGAAGTAGAGCCAAACTTAACGACAAAAGCATTTTCAGCTGTAAGATTCTCTGATAGTCAGGACCAACCTGAGTTTGAAACCTTGTCTGCCCTTTTGGACTACTACTATTTGGACAAGGCGGCGCGTGACCGTGTGGCTCAACAGGCTAGTGATTTAATCCATCGTGTGCAAAATGAGCTGGAAAAAAACAAGAAGAAACTTGTTAAACAGGAAAAAGAGCTTGCGGCGACTGAAAATGCTGAGGAGTTCCGTCAAAAAGGGGAACTGTTGACCACCTACCTCAGCATGGTGCCAAATGACAAGGATAGTGTCGAGCTAGACAACTACTACACTGGTGAAAAGATTACCATTCCTCTAAATGTGGCTCTGACTCCTAACCAAAATGCGCAACGTTACTTCAAGAAATACCAGAAGCTCAAGGAGGCTGTTAAGCACTTGACTGGTTTGATTGAGGAAACCAAACAGACCATTGATTATTTAGAAAGTGTTGAATTCAGTCTTTCTCAAGCCAATATGGATGAAATCGAGGATATTCGTGAGGAGCTTGTTCAGGCTGGGTTTATGAAGCGTCGTTCAACTGACAAACGCCACAAACGTAAGAAACCTGAACAGTATCTAGCTTCTGATGGCAAGACCATTATCATGGTTGGTCGTAACAACCTGCAAAATGAGGAGTTGACCTTCAAGATGGCTAAAAAAGGTGAGCTCTGGTTCCACGCCAAGGATATCCCAGGTAGTCACGTAGTTATCAAGGACAACCTTAACCCAACTGACGAGGTCAAGACCGATGCGGCTGAATTGGCAGCCTACTATTCTAAGGCTCGTCTATCAAACTTGGTTCAAGTGGATATGATTGATGTTAAGAAACTCAACAAACCAACGGCTGGTAAGCCTGGATTTGTAACTTATACGGGACAAAAGACCTTACGTGTCACACCGACTGAAGAAAAAATCGATAGCATGCGGATGAAGTAAACTACTTTATAAAATCAAACTCTCTTGTTGCTGATACAAGAGAGTTTTTTCGATGTCGTCATTAGAGCAATTTCTTTTAGTGATGAATGAGATTTTCCTCAAGTTTTCATTACATTTTTCCGATGACTGTGCTAAACTATAAGGGTAATTACCTATATTAAAGGAGACTTTCAATGAAGGCTCTTATGTCATATACGAGTTCTGTTTTAGAATGGTTAGGGCGCTACGTGGGGCTCTTAGTCTTCGGCATATTATTTATGACTGCTTTACTCATTCGCACGACCATGATGACGGGATACTTTGAGTGGGCAGAGATTAGTAGCGTCCCTTGGTATGTTTATGTTTCAGGTGGTGTCATTCTGCTTTTGACACTTCTCTGGCGCAAAATCTTAAAGGAACTTACAACAAAGCAGATTTTCATCTTTTTTTCCGTTTGCTTTATGATTTTTGGCCTACTTTTGATTTTTCTGACGAGTTTTGCTGGTCGAGACGATGCAGGTACTGTCTTTAAAGGGGCGGTCCAGTTTAATGCTGGCAACTTCTCCTTAATTAAACCAGGAGCCTACTTTTACCGCTATCCTCATCAGTTGGGATTGCTTAGTTTTGAACGCCTGGTTCTCTATCTGATTCCTTTGCCGGTCATCTCGGTTTTCTATGTATTGAATCTTGGCATGGTCATTGGTATGAACTATGCGACATGGAAAATCACGGATGAACTGTTTACGAAACCGTTAGTCAGTCGTTTGGCTGTCATCATGAGCTTCGGTTTCTTACCTCTAGTTTTTAACATTATGTTTGCCTATGGACTTATGTATGGTTTGTTCTTTTCTAGTTTTGCCATTCTCTTCTTTCTACGTTACTTAAAACGTGGTAAGGCTAGGAATGCGATTCTTTCGGTGGTCATGCTATCATTGGCTTACTGGGTAAGGAGCAATAATATTATTCTCATTATTGCATTATCTGGTATTTTGATACTAACGACTCTCAGAGAGAAACGTTACCGCTATTTACTTTTGGTTTTGGCTTTCTTTGCCTTTCCGATGGGCTTGCATAAGGCGACAACCAGTTACTATGAGATTACCACTCATCAAAAAATTTCTGGAACACCTCAGATTGCTTGGTTGGCAATGGGCTTACAGGACAAACCCGATTCTAAACGAATGCCAGGATGGTATACCGGCTATGTCCGTGACATTTATGCTAAGAAAAAGGGCAATATCGAAAAGATTGAAAAAAGCGCCAATCATCTTTTTGATAGACGTGTTCAATATCTTCTAGCACATCCCGATGAGGCCAGTTGGTTTTTTAGCACTAAGTTTATCAGTTCCTGGACAGAGGGAAGCTTCCAGTCCATCTGGAACGGTCCAAGTAAAGACAAGTTTCAGCCTTTGTGGAATAGGTTTGCGACCTCTATCTATCACGATGGGACCCTGCATCTCTTTTTTGTGACCTATATGCAAGGCTATCTCCTAGTCTTATATCTTGGTGGTGCGTTCTACTATGCTTTCACTTATAAACGAATGGGAGATGGAGCAACACTGGGCCTCTATGCCTTCCTCTATCTTTTCGGTGGCATCCTCTTTCACCTCATATCAGAGACTAAGAGCCAGTACACCCTACCTTATATTTACTTACAAATTCCAATGATCGCGGCGGGTTACAATCATATGACACAAATACTTAGACGCTACCTAAAAAATATCCAAAAGTCATCCTAGGATGGCTTTTTAACATTGTTTCACAATTACAATCTTGCTATAATAAGTCTATGAAAAATGCGTCAGTTGATCTTTTACGAGGCCCAATTCTGAGGTCTCTTTTAATCTTTGCTCTACCAATTCTGATATCCAATATTTTCCAGCAACTCTACAATACTGCCGATGTCATGATTGTGGGTCGTTTTCTAGGTCCAGATGCCTTGGCTGCTGTAGGAGCTTCTTCTGCTATTTTTGATTTGGTTATCGGCTTTGCTCTTGGCGTTGGAAATGGTATGGGCGTTGTTATCGCACGTTACTATGGTGCCAAAGACTTTAGGAAACTTCGTCAGTCTGTGGCGGCCACTGCTGTCATCGGTCTAGGCTTGAGTGCCTTGGTTATGATTCTAGGACATTTCGGCCTCTATCCTTTGCTAAGATTTTTAGGAACGCCTACTTCTATCATCGGACAATCTTACCAGTATATTTCTATGATTGTGTCTTGTGTTGGAATAACTTTGGGTTATAATCTGTGTGCAGGACTCCTCAGAGCGGTTGGGGATAGTCTTACCGCCCTCTATTTTCTGATTTTTTCAGCTCTAGTCAATATTGTTTTAGACCTTTTCTTTATTACACAACTTCATCTTGGTGTTCAATCAGCAGGCTTAGCGACAATTATCTCACAGGGACTTTCAGCTATCCTCTGTCTTTACTATATTAAGATAAAAGTGACCTTCCTTCTACCAAGCAAGTCAGACTTTGTTCTTGATTCAAGTCTTTATTTGGACCTTTTTGGACAAGGAATGGCCATGGGACTTATGAATTCCATTGTTTCTATTGGTACAGTGACTTTGCAGTATGCCATTAACGGTTTTGGCCCTCTTATCATCAGTGCTCAGGTTGCAGCAAGGCGTATCATGTCTTTCGCTGTTCTCCCTTTGACCTCACTTGCTACTGGGGTGACCACCTTCACCTCACAAAACTTCGGGGCCAAACAGTTTAAACGCATAGTGGCTGGTTTAAAACAATCTTGTCTTGTTTCTATCACTTGGTCTGTCATTGCTTGTGTCCTTCTCTATATAGCAAGTCCCTTTTTGGCTGGTTTTATCTCTGGTTCTGATAATGCTGTGATTATTGACAACGCCAGTCGCTACCTCCGTATCAGTTCTCTTTTTTATCCTATTCTAGGTATGCTCTTTATTTTCAGAAATAGTCTCCAAGGCCTAGGTAAGAAACTCACACCCTTAACCTCTAGTTTCATTGAGCTTTTTGGAAAAATTCTCTTTGTTCTTTTGGTTATTCCTTCTATGGGCTACCTTGGTGTTATCCTATGCGAACCCTTGATTTGGATTCCCATGACCATTCAGCTCTATTTTGCCTTGAGGAAACATATTCGACGCTTGTTTATCAGTTAGACTACTTTTGAACATAGAAAAAACGACCATCACGGTCGTTTTTAGTTTAATTTAATCCCCATTCATCAGAGATCTGTTTCATTATGGCCTCTTGGGAGACAATCCCAAAGCCTAGCATGTAGGTTGAGTAATCAGCATAAATTACCTTGTTATTTTGAACTGCCTTTAAGCTACTCCAGACAGGGTTATTTTTAAGTTTGTTATCTAGGAGTTCTTGAGAATCTGCTTGAACAATCAGGAGGTCCGGATTAATGTCTTTTAGTTTATCTGGATCGATAACTTGGAACATATCATTTGGATTGAAGGTTTCAGCACGATTGAAATGATAAGTATCATACAGATAACCAAAATGCCCGTAAGCGTAATAACGGATGTCATTGTCTGTCACGCGCAGATACATGAGTTTTTGATTGCCAAACTTAGCTTTGACATTCTCTGCGAAAACAGCCTCCCTAGCATCCACTCTATCCAGGTCCTTCTTCATCTCATCACGTTTGTCGAAGATTTCTGCTACCTTTAATGAGGTTTCGTGATAGTCCCAATTTTCATCTGTATTAATTTGGTAACCAACAGTCGGTGCAATCTCAGACAGCTCGTCGTAGAGGTCTTCCTGCTCGCTAGTCATAAGGATTAAATCAGGTTTTAACTCAGCAATCTTATCCAAATCTGGACTTCCCTGCCAACCAACTGAAACCACCTTGGCATCCTTGTATTGTTTCTTAAAGAGGGTTGAAAATTCATGACTATCAGCTTGGCCAGTTGTTGCACCTACAGGAGTGATATGGAGAGGATCCAAGATTTCACCATAGAGGTTGTCGAGGATAACGATACGTTTAGGAACTTTTTTCAACTCTGTCGTACCAAAATCATGAACAATCGTCTTCTTCTTAAAAGTTTGACTTGTATTATTTGACTCTGCATTATGTCCAGACGTCATGTCTGGCAAGTAATATAGTAAAAGACCAGATATGATGGCCAGAATAGCTAATAAATAAAGAAGATTTATTTTTTTCATGGCAACTCCTCGATAAGATCGGATTAAATCGTTACTTTAAAGTTATCTTAAAATTTCTTTAATGTCAATCTATGACTAAGATTTTTTGGAAGGAATTGAATGTTTTTGATTTCTAAGAGGTATTATAGAAATAAACTATAACCTTTGAGTAAAAAAACAGCAATTTCTTTTTCAGAGGACATCTTGTACGCCGTTGAAATGTCAGATTATATCATCCTCTTTGATTTTTAAATATTTAAGTAAGAGATCTCTTTTTTGAAGCCTTCTTCTTTATAGGTTACGCCTGATTTTATCAATTGTTTTGGGGTTCTGTGAATAGCAAATGATGCTCTGCAGACTGAAATGGATTTTACTAGATTAGCGATACGAATTTAAACATCCCTAACTAGTATTTTTTCGGTGAGATAGGTATTAAAATACACTGAAAACTCATTTAAAAATAACTTAAAAAGCCTTAAATAATATTGACAACCTTTTCACTCGGCCTAGGCATGGCAGTCAAACCAAAACGTAACTAACTCTTCGTTTACGTTAAAAACTTAATTATTGCACCCCGTGATTTACACTCCAAAAGCTCAATTTTGGGGTGTTTTTGGCTGTATATTTGAGACGTATATTATAAAAATATTACTATTCATGCTTTTCCATATGGCCAGTTCTATCTATCTTCACTATGATATAATAGTTAGTAACATTGGAGGGAAATTATGTTAAATCAGCTTTCATTTAAGGGACAATGGCGACAGTACCAACGGCGTGTTCTCGATAAAGCCGAAAGTTTTATGGATGATGGAAAGATTCACTTGGTGGCTGCTCCTGGTTCTGGTAAAACAACCTTAGGAATTGAATTTATACAGCGTTTTGGTAATCCAACTTTAATTTTAGTTCCGACAGTTACCATCCGTCAACAATGGGTAGATCGGATTAAACAAGCTTTTTTAAGTGATGACAATCTTGTAGAACAACTCATTTCACAGGATTTAAAAAGGCCTAAAATGATTACGGTTGCGACCTATCAGGCACTGCACAGTGCTATGAACCAAGTCGTGGGCGATAGTCTTATTGAGGACACAGATGATGAGTCACAACAAGAGCATTTCGATTTTCAAGGTTTCGATATTCGAAAAACTTTTGGGGACCAAGATTTAGGGACTCTTTGTCTGGATGAATGCCATCATTTAAGAAATGAATGGTGGAAGAGTTTAGAGAGTTTTCATAAAGCTTTTCCAAATATAAAGATGATCTCTTTGACAGCAACACCCCCATACGAGGGAGAACCTGCACTTTGGGAACGTTATATAAGCATGTGTGGTGAGATTGATGAAGAAATTACAGTGCCTGAACTGGTTAAGGAAGGGACGCTCTGTCCTCATCAGGACTATGTCTACTTCGCCTTTCCAACAAAGGAAGAACGTGCACAATTAGACCGGTTTGATAAGCAGAAACTTAACTTTCTAACTAAATTATCTAAAGATATAAACTTTTCGAACACTATTCAGTCTAGTCCAGCACTAAGTGGCCAAATTGGCTATGATGACCTATTGGCTAATCCTAAATACCTTTCCGCTACCCTGATTTTCTTACGGTCTAAAGAATTGCCTTTTCCTCAACGTTTTCAAGAACTTCTCTCTGCAAAAACCTTGCCAACTTTTACGCTTGAGTGGTTTGAAACCTTGCTTAATGGCGTGATTTTCCAGGTCCCAAATTGGTATGGATTTACCGAGGAAGCCTTTAATCAGCTAAAGAGTGATTTGAAAGCAAATGGTCTTATCGAGAGAAATCAAGTTAAACTTATCCGGAATAAGAAGCAAGATGTCCTGCTTAATCAATCATTGGGAAAACTCAATGCTGTTAGAGATATTTTTAAGGCAGAATACCAGTCTCTAGGAGATAATCTCCGTCAACTTGTTTTGACAGACTTTATACGTAAGGATTTTCAAATTCATCTAGGCGATAACAGTGCACAATTTACACAACTAGGTGTGCTCTCTTACTTTGAATCTATTCGTAGAGAAATAATTGAACAGTCCTGGACCGTGCCTGTGGCTGTATTGACAGGAAGTTTAGTGGTTATTCCAACTTCAGCTAAAGAACATCTAGAGCGACTCATTCCTAATTCTCGTTTATCCTATGATGTTATTGGACAGTTGAGTCAAGAAGACTATCTTAAGGTGAGTGTTTCTGGTTCTCACCATGATTTAGTGACTGCCCTTACCCAACTTTTCCAAGAAGGACATATTCAGGTGATTATTGGGACCAAGTCTTTATTGGGCGAAGGTTGGGATGCCCCTTGTGTTAACTCCCTTATTTTAGCTAGTTTTGTTGGAAGCTTCATGCTAAGTAATCAGATGCGAGGCCGTGCCATCCGTGTCTGGCCAGACAATCCTAATAAAACGAGTAATATCTGGCATTTGGTTTCTATTAATTTATCACCTAGGAGATGGTTTGATTTTCAAGATGAGGAAGAAAAATACGATGAGACATTAGAGCTGCAGTTGTATGCACTTAGTCCTGACTTAGATTTGTTAGATCGGCGTATGACACAGTTTCTGGGCCTCCATTATCAAGAGCCTACTATCGAATCTGGTATTGATCGCCTTGACCTCAATCAAATAACTTTTAGCCGAAAGGGTTTAGAAAAACTTAATCAAAATGCCATTACACTATCTCAAAAACGTCAGGAGCTTAAAGACCGTTGGCAACAAGCCCTCCCGCTATACGAAGAAATGGAAGTGGTCAACCAAGTTGAGGTCGACAAACAATTTCTACCGTTGGTATACCTTAATGATTGGATGAAGGCCTTTCTTATTTCCCAAGCCCTTGCTGCCACTTTTTTTATTATTGATTTGGGAAGATATCTGATTGTTGGGAAGCCGTTTGATCAAAGCCTACCTATATTCTTACTTGTGCTACTTGTACTGGCTATCTTTTGGGGAAGATATTTTATCTATAAGAGCCCCTATAAACGTTTGGAAATTTTTGGCAAAGCTATCCATCAAGCTCTGCTGGATTCAGGTCAGATTGAGACTAAAGAATCTGCTCCTAGAGTGGTAAAAGACAGTAAACAAGCGATTTATAACGCCATCTATCTCAAGGGTGCTAGCATGAGGGAAAAAGAAATCTTTGCTCAGACTATGACTGAATTTTTCGCTCCTATCGAAAATCAACGCTATATCTTAAAGGCTTGTCACAAAGTGAAGGACCAAACTGAATTTTTTGCCGTTCCAAGTATGTTTGAAAAGCGAAAGGCAGATGCAGAGTCTTTCCTTCGACATATACAAAAAAGTCTAGGAAAATATGATCTTATTTATACGCGAAGTATTCAAGGACGTCCTATTCTCCTAGAAGCCCGCATCAAGGCACTTGGAAATAAGCAAGAACGAACAGTTACACATAAAAAAGTCATGTCAACTTTAGAATGATAAATAGCCCTAACCACTTTAACCGTTTTTATCATGATATAATAAACCAAAGAGAATATATTGGAGAATTCTATGACACTCACACATATTTTTTTCGACCTAGATGGTACCCTCGTTGATAGTTCTGAGGGTATTCACAATGGTTTTGTTCAAACTTTTGAAAGACTAGGCCTTCCTGTTCCTAGTGATCAGAAAATTCGTACCTTTATGGGACCACCTCTCGAGGTAACCTTTAAAGAAGAGGTTAGTGAAGAAGGTGCTGCCAAAGCTGTCAAGATTTATCGTGACTATTATGAGACCAAAGGACAATTGGAAGCTCACCTCTATGATGGTATTAAGGAAGTTCTTGAACAACTTAGTAAAGACCCTAACAAGAAAATCTTTATCACAACTTCAAAAAATGAACCCATTGCCCTAGAAATGTGCCAACACCTTGGTATTACTGAATATTTTGAAGGTATTTATGGATCTACCCCTGCTGCTTTTCATAAGGCTGATGTCTTGCAGCGTGCCATTACTGAAAATCAAGCCCCTAAAGACCAGTCCGTCATTGTTGGTGATACCAAGTTTGATTTGATTGGTGGAAAAACAGTTGGCATCAAAACAATAGCGGTGACCTGGGGATTCGGGGCTAACGAAACCCTATTAGCAGAAAATCCAGATTTTGTAACTGAGACTCCCCAAGAACTTTGGGATATTTTGAAATAATAATTGATACATGAAAAGAGCATGACTAGACAATCATGCTTTTTTTCTATTGAATCTAGATTACATCTGAACAATGATATCCAGACAAAGCTCCAAAGCCTTATCAAAAGCCTCTGATCCCCAAGCTCTTTGATCGTAATTGTCAATATCTGCAAGGGAATCTGCCGTAAAGAGTAGCAATCCCCAAATAGCTCCTCGAAGTTGAGCAACTGCTGCAAGTGCAGAACATTCCATCTCTACAACACTACAGCCCTCTTCAATGCGATAGGAAACCTTATCTGGTGTTTCTCTATAAAAACCATCTGTCGACCATGTCATGACCTCTTCATAGGGGATTTTCTTTTGTTTTAAAGTTTTCTCAATAGCTTCCAGAGCTTGTTTATTCATGTCTATATAGCGGGATGGAGCTACATAGTGGTAACTCGCTCCTTCATCCCTCAACGCTCTAGTAGGAATCAAAAAAACATTCTCCTTCATGTTTACCAAAACGCCACAAGTTCCAGTTGAAATGATTTGTTTTACGCCATAACCAATCAACCAATCAAGAAATTGTGCAGCTGCAGCTGAACCAACTGGAGCTTGAGCCAAGCAAATCTCCTCCCCATTGTAAGACATAACGAATATAGGATAACTTTTGGTCGCAGAGACAAACTCTCCAACTTTTTCAGCGCCAACAGCATTCGCATAGCGTTCGATTTCTTCTTCTAAAAAGGCGTAGACGCACCTAGCCGGCAAGTTCAAGTCTAAATCCTCATGGGTCGGCATAATCACAGCCTGAGGATTGTCATCAAACTCTAAAATTGGGATTTCATGTTTATGTATCATCTGTTGCCTCCTAAATTTTAAGAATTATTATATCAAAAATTCAAACTGATTATATGATTTCATAGGAACTACTTCCCAAGAATCACAAAGAAAAACCAATTAAACAATGTACATAACTGAAAAGAAAGGACATAAATCTGCTTTAGTCAGAAACATGTCCTTTTTGTGTTTTATTTTAAGAAATATCATTTCAGTCGGCGTTTATTTCCACAAACCACCTAAAATCTGTTTTTCCAACAAATTTAAGTCTTCTTCTCTTATGTCACTATTGTCGCTAACGATATAGAGTTGGGCAAAGTAGGCCAATAAGGGACCTATACAAATACGAACCATTTGAGGAACCGTGATTTCAGGATTCACTCGTGAATCTGCTATCAATTCCTTATGGAGTACTAATAATTTATCCTGAAGAGTATTCCAAATATAAAGTTGTTCTTTTCTCAGTTTCTTATTTGAAAAAATTTCCTGAAGAATAATTTTCATCAAAGCGCGATTCGTTTTGAGATAGGCCATACGATTTTGGACCAGATAATGCACCTTTTCTTCAGTCGTTTCTAAGGCTAAAAGTTCTTCAAAAAAACGACCGAAAAGTCCTGGAACAACAGGGTGCAAAATAGCCGTTAATAAATCTTCTTTGGTCTTGAAATACTTGAAGAGCGTTGCTTGGCTAAGTCCCGCATGTTTAGCAATTTGTAAGGTGGAGGTTCCATTGTAACTCTTAGTAGAAATCAAATCGACCGCCGCCTGCATGATTTTTTTCTTTCCCTTGGGATAGTCTGCACCCTTTAGATAAGCTTCAAACGACTCAAAAACACTCTCACTCATTTTCATCCTCGTATATTTATATTTTATACTTTACGGTAACGACGCAAGCCGACAATATTGAGAACTGTCAAAGCGACAAGGAAGACTAGTAGAACACCAATATTTGGTAAAATATCTCCAAGTCCACGTCCGTAAAGAATAATCTGACTCATCGCATCACCTGAGTAGGTCAAAGGCAAGAATTTCCCTAGAGTTTTTGCCCAGTCTCCCATTGAATCAAGTGGAATGATTCCTGAGAAAAAGAGTTGCGGCATAATCACAAGAGGAATAAATTGCATCATCTGAAATTCTGATTTTGCCAAGGTAGACAAGAGAATTCCGAAGGCTAGTGCCACCAGAGCCAGTACCACATTAACTATTATAACATTTAACAGGCTTCCGACAACTTCAATGTTCAACAACCAGATGGCTGCTAGAACGACTACTCCTGTCTGCAGTATGGCAATAAGGCCGTAAGACAACATATAGCCGTAAACAATTTCCGAACGTTTGACTGGGGTTGCCAACAAACGATCTAGGGTTCCGCTAGTACGTTCTTTCAAGAGTGCCATCCCTGAAATCAAAAAGACAAAGAAGAAAACGACGAACCCAAGCAAAACAGGAATCATTTTAGCAAAGAAGCCGGTGTCCTCGTTACCATATTCATAAGATTCCTTAATTTCAGGAGATTTTACCTTTAGTTGTAATTGTGGAAGGGATTGCTTCACACGTGCTAATAATTGATTGGTGCCTTCACTGGCAATACTGGTGCGTAATATTTGTCGGGTCACCGAAGTTTTAGAGGCATCTGTATTGGCATAGGCTACATGATATTCCCCATCCTTATAAGAGATAACTGCATCTACTTTTTCATCGTTTAAAGCCTCTTTAGCTTGATCCAAGTCTTTGTAGGTTTTGACACTGACATGTTCTAAGTCGTCCATCTTACTTACCAAACTACTTGGCACATCTTGTGTCGCTAACTTGACATTTACAGTTGTACTTGCTGAAAACATGAGGTTCATCAACCACATGATAAAGACTGGTGCTACAAACATTAGGGCCAGTGTCCGTTTGTCACGAAGCAATTCTTTGACGACTTTTTTTGCAATGGCAATGGTTCTCATTTCATTCTCCTTCTGCTTTCAAAAAGACTTCCTCAATACTTGAAACACCATAAGATTCTTTTAGCTTGGATGGTGTATCAAAGGCAATGATTTTTCCACCTAATAGTAGTCCGACCTTATCTGTCAGCTCTGCTTCATCCATGACATGGGTTGTTACCAGAATTCCTACACCATTGTCTCTAAGCGTGATTAATTCCTTCCAGATTTTCTTCCTAAGAGAGGGGTCGATTCCAACTGTCGGTTCGTCCAAAATCAAAAGTTGCGGATTTCCTAAAAGTGCAATCGCCAGCGACAAACGTCGTTTCATCCCTCCGGAATAACCAGACACAGCCTTATTTAAGTGATCTGTTAGATCTACCACCTGAGACACATGGGCAATTTCTGTTGTTAAGTCTTTTTTGGAAAGTCCTTTTAGCTGACCGAAAAATTCCAGATTTTCTTGTCCTGACAAAGCATCATATAAAGCATCTGACTGGGCCATATAGCCTATATCTCCCAGAATATGGCGATTAGGCATGGTGTGGTCTAAGACTAAAGCGATACCACTATCTGCCTTTTCCATTCCTAACATAGTTTTAATCATGGTTGATTTACCAGCACCAGAAGGACCGATTAGACCAATGATTTCCCCAGACTGTAATTCAAAACCAACGTGGTTTAACACCAGTTGTTGACCAAAAGATTTTTGTAAATCTTGTAAATGTAGCAATGTTTTCATATGCATCCTCCTTAGTGAGTGTTTACTCACTTGTCAAGGATATATTGAATTTTTTTAAAATAAAAACACTGGATGATAGCATCCAATGTTTATGACAAAAACTTCTGATGTTAAGAATCTATTCACGATACTCTGAAATAATCTCTCCTATCCACTTTTTAAAGGCTCGTGAGAAGGAAGATTCTTGATAATCACAAATAAATAGAATTTATAACTTTTCTTCATCTCCTCACCTTTAATCATCATCTTCTAGTACTAGATTCTCATCCCCATAAAAAACGACTTTCCCATCTTTTACTTTAAAAGAATAACTGATTGAATCTTGATTTTCATCCTTGGTATTGGAATAAAAGAAATTATATTTACCATTCGGAAGATCACTAGCATCTAACTTTTTAGCCGCATCTTTCATATCTTGTTCTTTGACTGATGCATTATCATCAATAAAAATAGTCATATAAACCAACTCTTGATCAATCAAGGTTTGGTATGGAATTTGATAGTAGCCTGCAAAGTCCTTCTTACCTTCCTTAAGATTTTCGGAGGCAATAGTATCCAATATTTTTCCCTTTTCATCATGACTGGAATAAGATAGAAAACTAAAAAACCTAATAGGAAGACCGAGTTTTTGTTTCTTCAATTGTTTTTCAATTTTCTTCTCAACTTTTTGGACAGATTTCTGCTTCAAAAACGATTCCTTATAGTGTAAAAATTGAATACTGTCATAAGAATCAGATGACCTATTTTCAGGAATAGCCCTATTATTCTCTTCCAATTTAATTGTTTGCCCATCGTAGGTGTTCTCAGAATAGGTATAAGATACGTAGTAAGTTGGACTTTCTAGTGGAGTCCAATGTAAATCAGTGATGTTAACTTTGCCATGAAGACCCACTTTGTTACAATCTTCGATGATGATTCGCTTAATTTTTATGTAATCACTAGGCATCATCACCTTGCAACCGCTCAAAACCAAAACTGATAGCAGCAAGGGAATCAAGAATAGAATGCGATAGATTTTCTTTTTCATAGCACTACCTCCAATAGTGTATAACTAGGGATAGAAATATAATTAAGACTTATCATTCCTCAACCTAGTTATTTTTTCGACCTTCCATCTTTAATCATCATCTTCTAATACTAGATTCTCGTCTTCATAAAAAACGACTTTCCCGTCTTTAACTTTAAAATTGTAATCGACTGAATTATTTGGTCCATCTTCAAAATTAGATTGATAAAAACTATATTCACCATTTGGAAGGTCCCTGGCATCCAACTTTTTAGCAGCTTCTTTCATATCTTGTGATTTGACTGTTGTCTTTTCATCGATATAAATGACCATCTCAATCAACTCTTTATCAATCAAGGTTTGGTATGGAATTTGATAGTAACCTGCAAAGTCCTTCTTACCTTCTTTGAGATTGTCTGAGGCTAAGGTATCCAGATTTTTCTCCTTTTCATCATGACTGAAGTTAGATAGAAAACTAAATGAACTAATAGGAAGACCGAGTTTTTGTTTCTTCAATTGTTTTTCAATTTTCTTTTCAACCTTTTGGACAGATTTCTGCTTCAAAAACGATTCCTTATATTCTGGAACATTGCCATAAGAGTCACTTGACCTGTCTTCATAAATAGCCGTATTCTGCTCTAAAACTACTTTCTGGTCATCGTAAGTTTTCTCAGAATAGGTATAAGTCACGTGGTAAGTTGGTATTTCTAAGGCTGTCCAATACAATTTAGTAATAGTAACCTTACCATGCAGACCTACTTTATTACAGTTCTCGACAATAACCCCTCTGACCTTGTTATAATCACTAGACTTCATCTTTCTGAACCCCATCAAAAACAAGGCTGTAAATATTATGAGAAACAAAAGTAAACAATGATTGATTTTCTTTTTCATAGCACTACCCCCTATAAACTAGAGTAAACAAAAGAAAAACAAGCGACTGTTAAAATCCATTTTCTGAATATATGTATAACATTACTCAATTAATGTAAACGATTACATTATCTTATCTTTATTTTAACATTCTTTACATGAAATGTCAGATAAAATTGGATTCGTTCTTTTACTTCTCTTCTTTGCCAACCCAATCATTGTATTAAAAAAATCTAGTAGACAGCTTCTACTAGAATCTTTTGTATTCTTATCAACTCATTTCCCCCACAAGAAAGCAATCAAAGGCTTATCAACCAAAGCTGTTTCATGGAGTTTACTGTGTTGGCCGTTAGGACCTGTGATTTCCTTTTCTTGGTAGGATTTGACATGACCTTTAAGCAGATAGGCTAGGGATTGACTGGATAGATTGGTCACGCGCTCATCACTCTCTTTACCTGTATTGCCATAGATGTTGAGGACTTCAACTTGTCCTTGAGGATAGTTGTCTCCAAGAGACAAGAGCTCTTCATATGACTCGGTCATGCTAGTTGGCTTTCCTTCGCCATCTAGAGAGTTATTTTCCGGTTCATTCATGCCGATGATCCCGTTAAAGTGTCCGGCGATATCCACCTGCTTGACTAGTTTAGGCAGACTGGTATCACTGCCGTGTTGGAGCATATAGTAGACGATGGCCATATTGCCGTATGAGTGACCAACCATATTCATCTCAGTAATTCCGTAGTTATCTTGGAGAGCTTTGACGACAGCGTAGGCATAGTCGCCCTGGTCCTGAGTGCTAGCACCTCGATTATTGTCAAAATTGACTAGGACAATAGGATTGATGGCACCTTTGGGAATAGAGCCGTCCAGAGTAACTTGCCCATCCTTATCCACCTTGGCATCAATGATAGTTTTAGTCACACCAGCGTCTTTTGCTGCATTGGCCATATGTCTTTCCGCACGACTGCTTGAGCCCCAACCATGGAAAAAAATGGTCGGACGACTTGATTGAATAAATGTTTTTCTTGCTTCTGCTTTTACGGCCTGCGTTTGGTTTTGGGAAATAAAATACCAACCACCTACACAAACAAGACCAAGCGTTGCTAAAAGACTGAAAATAAGAGTTTTTTTCTTCATAATTACCTTTCCGATTTGCTTTATAAAAGAGCAAGATGTTCCTAAACTCTTTTACTAGCAATACTAATTTTGAGCTAGTTCATCTTACATATTTTCTTTGATGAAACGATTCATCTCTTTAAATGGAATCACATCCAACTTATCGTAAAGTTCTGCAAATGGGAAGTTTGAACCAAGGAAGAGAACTGTGTCTGCTTCAAAGACCACTTCGTTGGCTGGTTTCCAACCAACACGGTATGCAGAACCTGTCAACCCTTCGTAGTTCCATTCGAAAACTTCAAAGTTTTTACCAGTTGTGATGATTGGCGCTTTAATCATGCGTGACAATTCAGTGATGATATCACCAGCACCAACTCCACCGAAACCAGCATAGATCACTGGGCGTTCCGCATTGTTCAAGATTTCAACAGCTTTGTTGATTTCCACTTTGTTCAAAGCAGGAGCGACGAAGCGACGTTCGTAAGAACCTGATCCGTAGTATGAGTTTTCGTCGATTTCTTGGAAACCGAAAATTACTGGAATTTCAACGACAGCTGGATCTTTTTTAGAAACAGCAGCACGGCAAGCTTCGTTAATCACTTTTGGCAATTGTTCTGTGTAATCGACACGTTTGTTGTAAACAGCGATACCGTTGTACATTGGGTTTTGGTTGAGCTCTTGGAAATCATCAATGTTAAGCTCGTCTTGAAAATAAATTTATTCTGACTATTCTCATGAAAACGATTAAAGTACTAATTTATCACAAAGAGAGTCACATGTATAAGAATCTGCTCAGAGATGCTCAATTCCTATTACATAACAGATGCTGAATTTGAGAAATTTTCACAAACTATAGTAGAATAGGATATTTTGTTATAATTTACATGCACCTCTAAGACTTGTAGCTGTAGGAAATCGAACAAAAAGAGGCTGGGACAAAAGTCCTAGCCTCTTAATTGTTTTTGGATTGTTGAGCAAGACGCAGTGGTTGAGTAGGCTCTACTACGCTAATTTCATTAGCTTTTACAGCCCTACTCAACTGTTCGGAGGTGAGACGACGAAATCGAATTCTAACGAATTACCGATTTCTGTCTCACTTTCTTTTTATTTCATTTAATCAATTTTCGCAACATTGAGAAGCAGAGAGCTAGTCAAAACAGACAAAGAACTAAGGGCCATGGCAAGACCTGCTAGTTCTGGATTGAGGGTCAATCCCAGTCCTACAAAGACTCCAGCAGCAATTGGAAGCCCAAGGATATTGTAGATAGAGGCCCAGAAGAGATTGAGTAAGATCCTGCGGAAGGTCTTTTGACTCATGTCAAAGGCGCGCACAACGCCAAGCAAATCATTTTGCGTGAGCACGATGCCACCGGACTCGATCGCAATATCCGTTCCAGATCCCATAGCGATCCCCACATCCGCGATCGAGAGAGCTGGAGCATCATTGATCCCATCTCCAACAAACGCGACCTTGCTAGCTTCTTGCAGTTTTTGAATGGCGTTAGCTTTTTCTTGAGGAAGGACATCAGCAATGACGGTGTCAATTCCCACTTGCTTAGCAATAGCTTGGGCCACCCGTTCATTATCCCCCGTTAACATGACCGTTTTCAAGCCCCGTTCTTTGAGCTTTTTGATCGCTTCTTTTGAGCTGGCCTTCGGAGCATCTTGAATGGCAATCAAGCCAATCACTTGCCCATCCACAGACAAACTGATCACTGTTTTGGCCTGCTCTTGCAACTCTACCATCCGTTTTTCAAGCTCCGGATCCATCGCTGTCCCGTCATGAAGTTTACCATTTCCCAAGGTCACCAACTGCTGGTCGATCTGACCTTGGACCCCTTTTCCTTCAATCGCTTGGAAGTTTTCCACAGGGGATAACACCAAACCTTTTTCTTCTGCTTGGGATAACACCGCTTGGGCTAGTGGATGTTCTGAAAAAGTTTCAAGACTAGCAGCCAGTGTCAAGACACGCGCTTCATCTCCTACAACATCGGTTACAAGTGGTTGACCAATAGTAATAGTCCCTGTCTTATCAAACACAACGGTTTGAATCTTTTGCACTTCTTGAAGAACTGTTCCATTTTTAATCAGAACCCCCATCTTGGCACTACGGCCGGTTCCGACCATCAGGGCTGTTGGGGTTGCTAAACCAAGGGCACAAGGACAGGCAATAATGAGGACAGAGACTGCATAGAGCATGGCCTCTTGAAGCGACGCGCCCAGAAGCACGGACCAAACCCAGAAAGTCGCAATGGCCAAAATCGTCACCACTGGAACAAAGATACCTGAAATCTTATCCGTCAAATCTTGAATGGGAGCACGACTGGATTGGGCCATTTTGACAAAGTCCACAATTTGAGATAAGAGGGTCTCACTACCGACTTTTTCAGCCTTAAAGAGAATGGTCCCATTGCTGTTGATAGTGGAGCCGATAACTGCATCACCAACTGATTTTTCTACAGGCAAGCTTTCACCTGTCACCATCGACTCATCAATGGTCGTACTCCCTTCTACAATCGTCCCATCAACCGCAATCTTTTCCCCAGGACGGACCCGAATCAAGTCATTAATTTGGATATCTTCTGCCGCCACCTCGACATAGTTCCCATCACGGAGAACTTGAGCCGTTTTTGCCTGCAAATCCAACAACTTTTCCACAGCCTCGGAGGCATTGTTACGCATCCGTTCTTCAAAGATTTGCCCTAAGAGGATAAAGAAGATGATAAAACCCGCAGCCTCAAAGTATACTGGCTGATTAGTAAAAAGTGCAAATACACTATAGACATAGGCTACCAGGGTTCCAAGAGCTACCAAGGTATCCATATTGGAATGGTGCTTCTTAAATGAGGCCCAGGCACTCTTGATAAAAGGTACTCCTGCTACCAACATGATCGGCGTTGTCGCTAGAAAAGTCCCCCAGCGACTGACTGGATGGGAGACAAATCCTGCCCACATCCCAATCATCAAGATCAATAAAGGAAGGGTAAAGATACTAGTAATCCAAAAGCGACCCAGTAAACTTAAGACACGACGGCGTTTTTCCACAACCGTGTAGGAACCCTTTTGCATCTTCATTCCACATGAAAACTCAAAGTCCCCTGTTTCTGTCGGGGTAAAGGATATCACCTTATCCACACCGACTTCCAAAGGCTCTAAAATCCCCTGATCTTCAAACAAAATTTCCTTGTAACAGCCAGAAGGATTGACCCGATGGAAGGTGATTTCAGCAGGGATCCCTTTTTGAAGTTGAAATTCCTTTGGACTATAGCCTTTTTCTGCTGTAATACGGATCTTTTGCACTCCGTTTTCCACAACTGCTTTTTGTTTTTCTACCATACCTACTCCTTTATTCCACAATCATGTGACCATGCATCATGTTCATTCCACATGAATACCCATATTCGCCCGCTTTTTCTGGCGTAATTTCAATGACATGTTTTTCACCTAAAGGCAAATCTTCATGAACGCCAAAATCTGGAAAGATCACTTGAGCCAGACATGAAGATGGATCCTTGCGATTAAAGATGATCCGGGCTGGAACATTCTTTTTCAGGACAATGGTTTCAGGCGAATAGCCCCCCATAACTTCGACTTCAATTTCTTGATAACCTGATTTCTGACGAGCATGGCCGCTTACCTTTTCATGCTCTGCAAAGAACCACCAAGCAATAAAAGCAACCACAAGTAAACAAACAATACTAATTAACAATCCAAACATGGAATTTCCTTCTTTCTATTACATACAATTGCAAGGGACTGTTTCGACAGCCTCTGCTTTCTTTTCTTCCAGTACCTGCTGCAGCTGATTAAGATCTGCAAGCGTAAAGTCACTCGCCTGAATCAAGTTTTCAAGCACCTGGACAATCCTTTTGGAGCAAACCTTGTCTTTCACCTCCTCAACCACCAAGTCTAAACTCTGATCCTGCGTCAACAGAGCGGAGTAAACAAAGGCTTTGCCTGATTTTTCTCTAGTCAAGCACCCCTTTTCCACCAAGCGGGTCAAGAGAGTCTTGATGGTTGACTTCGACCAGTCAAAACGCTCGGACAAGACGGCGATCAAATCCGTGCTGGTCTGCTTGCCTTCCATCCAGATAATCTTCATGATGCGCCATTCCGCATTGGAAATTTGCATGACCTCTCCTTTCTAAATCTACATTTGTAAACCTTACGATGTTATTCTACTCCTAAGATTTACATTTGTCAACCAAAAGTTTTAAAAAAAACAAATCTTCCTTTGAAGATTTGTCTGATTGGGCTTTTTCACTCCTTTAACTCAGAAAAACTTGGTATGGTGTTTGATAATTCAAAGACTTCCTAGGAATTCTATTTCTTTTATCAGCTGTAGCTGATAAATAATTTTGAGAAATATTCGTAAAATCCATTTGTTTAGGTAGTCTATTTCGTCTTAATAAGCCATTAGAATGTTCATTGAGACCTCGTCGCCCAGGACATCCTGGATCCGCAAAGAAAATATCAATGTCATGTGCATTCGAAATAGATTTCCAATTAGAAAATTCTTTTCCGCAATCAAAAGTGATCGACTTAATTCGTTACTCTATCACAATCATAGATTTAATAGACTTGCGTTCATCCATATCTTTATAGGCTTGATTAATATCTTCCAATTTATAACTTGTCGTAAAGACTCGGCCTGGATTGATGTCACCATCAAGAACAGCTTTTAACAAAACTTGTTTATCATAGGTTGTGACAGAGGCTGGTCCGCCACCAATCATTGTATTTTGTCCAAAGGTTGATCCAATGGCACGATTTTCATAGTGTGGAACACCAACAAATCCCATACGGCCACCATTATGAAGGACTCCAAGAGCTTGATCTACTGCCGCTTCTGTACCGACACATTCGAGAGCTGCATCTGCTCCTCCCCCGAGGATTTCACGGACTTTGGCAATACCTTTTTCGCCACGTTCAGCAACAACTGCTGTCGCTCCTGACTCCAAAGCCATTTTTTGACGATCTTCGTGACGACTCATAAGGACAATTTGTGAAGCACCACGCATCTTAGCCGCGATGACAGCACATTGACCAACAGCCCCATCTCCGATAACGACCACCTTGTCACCTTTTTGCACATTAGCCACACGCGCCGCATGGTAACCCGTCGGCATGACATCAGCCAGTGTCAAAAGGGACTTGAGCATGCCTTCACTATAATCTGAAGGTTGCCCAGGAATTTTGACTAGGGCCCAGTTGGCAAAGTGGAAACGGATATACTCAGCCTGCACGCCCCCAGACCAGTTATTACCTGGGTGGTTGTCACAAGAGCCGTCAAAACCAGAACGACAGGCATCACACTGTCCACAACCATGTGTGAAAGGGGCAATGACAAAGTCACCTGGTTTTACTGTAGTAACTTCCTCACCAACTTCTTCGACAATTCCGATAGCCTCATGACCGCTATTTCTATGTCCTTCTTCCATTTCCGGATTACGGTAACTCCAAAGGTCCGATCCACAAACGCAAGTACGTACTATCTTGATAATGGCATCATCTGCTGCCACGATTTGCGGGCGATTAATTTCTGCTAGACCAACCTGCCCAGCTTTGGTATAAACTGCTGATCTCATTTAATAACCTCTATTCTTTCGCTACTGATAGTATATACTTTTTAACAAGAAATCGCTCACATCAAACACTCCCTATTACGGTCATATTTAGTTACTTAATCATATTTTTTCCCATACTTCTTTTCAAGCATTTTCTTAACTAGATATGGCATCTTGACATTCTCTCGACCTTTTTTAGCAATCAATTTTTTGACGAAATCAGGCATCTGAATATCTTCTTCCTCTTCTAAAATCTGTCCTATGTTTGAAGGAGCTTCCAACTCATCAAAAGTCTCTAGTTGAGGATGATAGTAACGATAGTCACCGTCTATATGAGACTGAATGGTTGAAAGAAGGGCTTTAATCAAACGAGTATCGCTATTTGGCATAGGAGGACGGTGATAGGTCACACCAAGCTCATGACAAAGCTCCTTACACTCCACATCATTATCAAAAAGAACCTCAATATGCTCACTAATAAAAGCTATCGGGACAAAAATATAGTGGTCAGGGTGCTCCTTCTCATCATGAAGGTATTCTAAGACATCAGGTTTAATCCAAGGGATACCAATATCACTTTCACTCTGCCATGTATTGTTATACTGGTCTTCTTCAAGGCCTAAAATTTCCACAATCAAGCGAGTATTGTCATAAATCTGATCTATATAAGGATCACCAAAATCAAGGGCCAAAACTGGGACACTATGAGCTGAAAAAATCACCTTATAGCTGTCATCTCTAATTTGATCTAAAATATTTCGAATCTCATCAGCCCAATAGTAGAGTAGGTCGTGTTCACGGTACCAGTCCTTGATAATTTGAAACCTAATCTGCTCACTTTCTAAAAATTTCTCATATCCCATGACAGAATAGTAAGAATAATGAGGCTCTAAAATCAAGCACAAACATTCTTCAATTCCGTCATTCTCCATCTCTTTGATTACATCAGTGATAAAAGGGCGGGAAAATTTATTAGCAAAGTATACTGATGCGTGTTCTCCAAGAGCAGAAGCAACCAGATCCACTTCTTCTCTAGTTATCCTTTGAAGTGGAGTTCCGCCAATTCGTACGTAATTGTCATATAAAGTCTGAATTTCATGTGGTTCAGGACGAACACCACGTCGGATATTCGTGAAAAATTCCGCTACTCCTTCATAGGTAATCTCTTCTGGTGACCCAAAGGTCATCATCAACACAGCTCTCTTACTCATAAATACTCCTTGTTTCACGTTTATTCTATTTTAGCATGAAAAGGCTTACTTTAGGGAACTTAGTATCAAAATAACTCTTAAAGGTAGACTTTAAGAGTTTAAAAACAAACCTTAATGATGGTTTTGCTGCTCACTTTCTGCTTCCAGCTCTTCGATATTTCGCTTGTGGGCGCGGTGAGTTGCTAGGTCTTCATCCACTTCGATGGTGACATTTTGAAAGCCACAGTCTTTAAGCAAGGTGCGGATAGACTCTTTACAGACCTCCATATGCTTGACATGCTCCAGACAAACATGGACAATAGCATTCTTCTCTAAGCCGTCCATGGTCCAGAGATTGAGCTGATTGATACTAGCGACATTGTCCAATTCAGCCAAATCCGTCTTTATCTTCTGGATGTTCACCCCTTCTGGTACAGCATCCAGGAAAATCTTGAGCGTGCTCCAAAAACGTGGAATGGCTTTTGATAGAATAAAGAAGGAAATGGCAAGGGACAGGAGCGGATCCAGGATATACCAGTCAGTAAATCGGAGAACAATGGCCATCAAGATGACGGCCAACCAACCCAAGGTGTCTTCCAAAAAGTGCAGGCTGAGAATGGATTCATTCTTGGTTTGCCCCTTGCGAATGACCAGACTCGCCAGCACATTGACACTGATGGCAATGATTCCAAGCCAGAGAAGACCTTCTTCATTGACGGGTTGTGGGTGGAAAAGCTTGCTTACATTTTCTAAAATCACCATGCCAGACCCTGTCATCAGAATCACAGCGGTCACCATGGCACCTAAAAGGCTAAAACGCTTGTAGCCCAAGGTGTAATGGCTGTCTTCTTTCCGATTGGAAATGCTCTCTAGAAAAGCTGAGATGCCAATGGCGATTGCATCTCCAAAGTCATGGACCGAATCAGCGAGAACTGCACTAGAACCAAAAATTCCACCCGCAATAAATTCAACAATGGCAAAGCTTAGATTTAATAAAAAAGCCAACCAAACCGCATATTTTGTCTTCATTATATTACTTCCTTTGTTATAATAGATTCATGAACATCATGTTCATTATCTATTATCCAATACTATCAACAGAAAGGATAGGGGCAAACCGTTCGCTGTGTACGTTACTGAACAGTTTGTTCATAGTGTCCATATGACTGCACAAGATCGTCGCATTACCAAGACTAGAAAAGCTATCTATCAAGCTTTCTTGCACTTACTTAACCAAAACGATTATGAGGCCATCACCGTTCAGGAGATTATTGACCTGGCTGATGTAGGGCGTTCGACCTTTTACAGCCATTATGAGAGCAAAGAGTTACTACTGGATGAGCTCTGCCAAAAGCTCTTTCACCATTTGTTTGAGCGCGCTCAATACCTCTCTCCACAAGACTACTTGGCCCATATATTTCAGCATTTCAAGAAAAATCAAGACCATGTAACCAGTCTCTTGCTTTCAAAAAACGATTATTTTATCCGGCAGCTGCGAAAAGAACTGGAACATGACGTCTATCCAATGGTAGCCGACGAACTGATTCAATCACACCCCAACATTCCTCACTCCTATCTCAAGCATCTGGTCGTCAGCCATTTCATTGAAACCCTCAGCTGGTGGTTGAAAAAAGGCAAGTCCTATAGCGAGCAGGAAGTTGTCCAGTTTTATTTGGAGATACTGAAAGTTGGTTCAAACTAGAAAGAAGTTTTTTTATGACCCTCACTCAATTTTATTTTCTCTTTCCAGCCTTATTCATGCTTCACGAACTTGAGGAAATCATATGGATGCCCTCCTTTGTCAAAAAACTATCAGCACAGTTTCCAGATATTCGATTCCTTTCTTATTACACTCCTTTTACTTTCAATGCCATTGTCTTGGAGCAGTTTCTGATCCTGCTTCTATCACTTTTTCTTAGCTACCAGTTTAGCAACTATACTATTTACGCAACCATTGTAATTGCTTATATCTACCATATTTTCGGACATCTGATTCAGACAATTGTCCTTCGAAAATATGTTCCTGGCTTGTTAACGGGCATTTTTACGAGCTTGTTCTCCATCGCATTTCTAAAAATTGAAATTTCAGTCAAACTCTATGGTTACTCTTTTTTGACTTTACTGGTTATCGTTTTAAATCTTCTAGTATCATTTATGATTCTTAATAAAATCAGTCATAAAAAATAGCACTCAGACAATCATATCTTAGAAAGGAAACATCTATGTCACTTTATCTAATCTTTAGCATCATCACAGTCTTCTTATCCCTTGCTTTTGCTCTTCTTCACTTATTGGCTTCTCTTACTGAAGTTAAAAAAGGGAATCACACTCTAGGAAATACATTTCTCCTCATCGGAAGTGTCCTTGCGACCTTCTCTCTCATCCTCTACTTCCTTTTGCCGATTGTTGCTTTATTCATTTGGCTGATTGGTTGTGGGTTGATTTGCTACGGAGCCTATTGGAATGGCAAGCACAAAGAAAACTTCAATCCAGCCCACCATGTCATTCGGATTGGCATCGCCCTGATTCTTACCATTTTGTTAGCCCTCATATAAGAAAAACTCAAGTTTTCATTGATAAAACTTGAGTTTTTTGTATTTACGAAATCAATAAGGAATTAAAAATCCTGCTTTTCTTTAAACATTTTGACCTTTTCTTGGCAGTAATCCATTAATTTCCGTGCTTTTTCAATTGTGTAGCCTTTTTCAGATACAGACTTGACTTTCTTTTCATCAAAGTAGTAGCCAGTCAAGCCCCTGACTTCTTCTGATAAGGTGAGATAATAACCTGTTTCGATTCCCTGATCTAGATCTTTTGAGAGAGATTTCATCAGGCGTCCAAAGAGAGACTTTTTCGTCTTTTCATCACTAGAATTATTCCCTAAGTTGGTTGAAATCAAGCCGGGATGGTAGGCATTAATAGTGATATTTGAACCTTTTAAAAATAAATCTCTTGCCAAATAACGTGTCATCCAGATGGTATAGAGCTTGGAATTATTATAAGCTAATCCTGGATTGTATTCTTTCTCAAAACCAAAGTCCAAATCCTTGACCTTGGCAAAATGATGCATATAGGAAGAGGTATTAATGACACGGCCGTCAGCCGATTTTTCTAACAAGGGGCTTAGCTCAGTTGTTAAAATATAAGGAACCAGAACGGATAACATAAAAGTCAATTCGACATTTTCAGCACTCACTTTTCGTTCTTTTCCTGCATACAGTCCTGCATTGTTAAACAAGACACCGATCCTTTGAAAGTCACGCTTGATTTCCTCCGCAAATCGATAAACCTCATCTAATTTTGAAAAATCTGCCAAGTAGCTTGAAACTCTTCCTCTCAGGGAAACGGCCCGAACCTCTCGAAGCGCCAACTCAAGTTTTTGAGGATTGCGACCATGAAGGATGACATGATGGCCTTCACTAGTCAGTTTCTTTGCCAAATGTTTACCAATACCATCCGTAGCACCTGTTATTAGAATGGTTTTGACCATATTAGTCCTCCAAGAAAGCAATGAGTTCTTTCGAAAACTCTTCTGCATATTGGAAGATCGAACCGTGACCAGCATTTGGATAGATGATGAGCTTACTATCTTTTATTTTCTCATGCATATCATAAGAATTTTCCGTTGGAACCTGCATATCCTGGTCGCCGTTGACGATTAAGGTTGGTTGGGTGATAAATGTTAGGTCGTCTTGAGAATCTTTCCCCCAACGTTTAATAGCTTTGAGTTGAGTCAAGAAACCAGGCACACTCATGTCTTTGTCCGCAAATTCTTTGGTTCGCATTCCCATTCGTCCGAGAACTTTCAAGGCTTCGATTTTTCCTTGTTCATCATGGTTATAGAAGATATAGCGTTTAGGATCGATGCGCTCGAGTCCAGCTTTAAACATATAGTTAAAGGTTTTCCCTGTGACCTTATCGACCTCTTTTCCTCCTCGAGGTCCTGTTCCTGCTAAAATGAGACGGTTGACCAAATCAGGCTTGTTTCGGATGATTTCTTGGGCAATCATACCCCCCATAGAAAGGCCAAGAAGATTAATCTTATCGTAACCAAGGGCTTCTATAACGGCAATTGTCTGCTCAGCCATTCCAGGAATGGTTGGCGCCACTTTACCTTGACTGGCTCCGACACCAGGTAGGTCGACCACAATCACATGGTGTTTTTCAGCAATCAAGTCCAAGAGTTTTGGATCCCAGTTGTCGAGGGTTGCTGCCAGATGGACCAGCATCAGAAGAGGCAGTTTTGATTTGCCTTTACTGAGTTCGCGATAGGCAATTTTGTTTCCTTGGACAGTGATGTATTGAGTTTTAGTTGTAAGATATGACATTGTCTTTTCCTTTTTATTTCTTAAAGCTGAGGACTGTTTTTCCACGTGAGCGACCATTAGCGACCTTGTCTAAGGCGCTATTCACTTCTTCAAATGGATAGACTGTATCGATAGATGGCTTGATTTCCAATCTGCTAAAGAGGTCAGCTACCTCTTGTAATTGAGCGCCATTGCTTTCTACAAAGATAAAATGGTAGTGAACGCCGTATTTGTCCGCCATCTTATCAAATTTGCGACCGGCTAGTCCAAGTAGGATCTGTTTCCATTTTGGCAGGTTCATGCGTTTGGCAAAGTCACCATTTGGCATCGCACGGAGGGACACAAGCTGACCACCTTTTTTCATGATAGACATTTGTTTTTCAGTCTTAGCGCCACCAAGGGTATCGAGGACATAATCAACCTGGCTAACAGTTTTTGTATAATCCTCTGTTTTGTAATCGATAAAACGATCTGCTCCTAGCTTCAATACACGCTCAGCGCTATCTCCAGCCCCATTGGTAATGACCTTCAAACCTTTACCCTTAGCAATCGGAATGGCCATGCCACCGACACCGCCTGTACCACCAGAGATAAAGATGGTTTTGCTAGATTGAGCGCCCATGAGTTCTAGGGCTTGCATAATGGTTAAGGCAGTCAAAGGCACAGCAGCGGCTTCCTCGTCTGACAGATAGTCTGGAACCTTGGCTAGAGCCTGACTATCGACAGCTACGTATTCTGCAAAGGCACCGATGTGGTCGAGTGGGAGACGTCCAAAAACTCGGTCTCCGACTTTGAGATTTTTGACTTGTTTACCGGTCTCTTCAATGATACCGACCACTTCATTTCCCGCAGTTTGTGGGAGTTTGTAAGGGACGATCATCTTGACTTCTCCTCTGGAAATCATATTATCCAGAGGATTAACACCAGCAACGGTGACTTTGACCAAAACTTCTTTGTCTGTGATACTTGGTGTAGCGACTTCTGTGATGTTCAGTGTGATATTCTTTTTGTTGTATGATGTATGTTGTGCGGCTTTCATTGTCTTCTCTTTTCTAATTTCTGTTGTATCCGATTGAGATACAAGTCTAGTCTTTTTAAAACTGATCTGCATGCAAATCAGTTTCGTTTTTGTTTGGCCTCTTTATAAAGATTATTAATGACATCTTCTAAGGTTTGGTGAGCTAGTTCCTTCTCAAGTTGAGCTTCAGCACTAGCAAATAGTGGTGAAACGGCAGCTTGAATATGTTTCCCTACTGGGCAATCCGGATTGCTATTTTGATGAACAGGAAATAGGCTGATGTGGCTGACTTCTTGTGTTGCAAAATAAATTTCAAGTAAGGTCACTTCCTTTGGGGACTTACTGAGTTGATAGCCTGTTTTTCCTTGCTGAGACTGGATTAGTCCAGCATTTTTCAATAAGGCGATTACCTTTCGAATGTAACTCGCGTTAGTCCCAACACTAATAGCTAATGCTTGAGAGCTTAGGGTTTCCTTGCTTTCACTAATCATGGTTAGGATATGTAAGGCTACTGAAAATTTTGTATCCATATAAACTCCTTTAGATAACTTGTATCTGGTGCAAGAACAAGTATACCATAAATAAAAAGAAAAGCAAGACTTGTGCTTCACTGTTAAAAAACAAAAAGAGGACCCTATGGAATCCTCTTATTAATTGATAAACATAAGTATTAAGCTTTCTTTGCCGCCTTGCTCCATTGGTACCAACCAACTAGACTGTTGATAAGATAAATGAAGTATTTCCCTTGAATTTGAAGGCTTTCTCCCCACCAGAGGTAGATAGAGAAAACATTAGTAGCAGCCCAAAAAATCCATTGTTCACGGTAAACAGCTGTCATCAAGAGCTGATCAACACCGTTTGTCGCATCAGTAATAGAATCACGATAAGGACGATTAGCTCCAATTGACTGGTAAATAAGACCAAAAGCTAGCCACCAAAATACACTAATTGAGAGGTACTTGGTCCATCCCACGGTATCCAACTTACGGGCAACAAATTCCTGCTGTTCTTTTTTGAACTGGGCTTGATAGATCAAAAAGTGTTAAAATTAAGACAGTAACCTCAGAATAGATACTGTCTTATCTCTTTTTTTTACTTAAAGCCTTGATAGACTTGACAAATGGTAGAAAAGAACCGTGAGTTCTTGCCAGAAGCTGAAGTTAATCCTTCAACCTGGAAAACCCGCAGAGGTGACTTTTTCTATACATCTCGATTTTTCTGGCAATAATCATTAACCGATAAATATGTCTGTGAATCACCCAGCGACTCCGCTATGTCCATAATCCGCGGTGGTAGTAATCCCACTCGCTGGACAAGTTCGTGATCGCTGAACAATTCCCGTGGACTGCCGGCGAAGCCAAACTTCCCGTGTTCCATAACATACACCGACTCAAACTCGGCGGCGACCCAATCCATGTCATGGGTGATGGTCACAACTTGGTGGCCCGAATCAGCCAACTGATGGAAAATTGCGGTCAACTTGCGCCGGCTTTCCCAATCAAGCGACATCATCGGCTCATCAAATAAATAAATCGCCGGATCCACTGCCAAAACTGTGGCAACGCTCAACAGCTTGCGTTCCGACAATGACAGGTCATATGGACTTTCAGCTGCTTTATCATCCAAGCCAACTCTTTTTAGAGCCGCTAAAGCCCGCCTCGTAATCGTGTCGTGGTCATCCATGACCTGCGCGACACTCCACTCCACCTCTCGTTGAACGGTCGGGTTGAAAAGCTGATCGTCAGGATTCTGAAAAGTAATCCCAACCTTCAGTAACTTTTCGACTGGTTTAAGATCATTAAAATTTTCTCCATCGATCTTAATCACACCGGTTTGTGGTGTCAGCAAGCCCGTCAACAATTTGAAGAGCGTTGATTTGCCGGCACCATTTTGGCCGACAATCGCCACCATCGGATCGGCGAAGTGTTTGTCTTCAACATCCAAGCTAAAGGACCGTTCCGGATAAGTGAACGTCAAGTGGTTCAGTTCAATTGTGGGCATAACGAACCTCCTTCAGATCAGCGTCATTCACCGGATACCGGCCATCAGCCAAGTGCCAATCCATTTTTTGAGCAAGTTGCTGGATTGTCGGGGCTTGAATCTGCCAGTCAGCTGCCAAATGATTAAACACCTCACCCGGCCTACCCTGGGCTACCATTTGACCCTCGTGCAGCACCCACACAACGTCGGCGACTTCGCACAAATCGTCAATTTCACTGGTGACAATGAAGACAGTCGTCTCTTTGACTTGGGCCAGCCATTGGAAAAATTGTCGGCGGCCAAGGGGATCCATCTGACTGGTCGGATCATCCATAATCAAAACAGCCGGGTTAGCCGCAATCGCCGTGGCAATTGCCAACCGCTGGCTCTGACCACCGGAAAGGCTCTCGGGACGCAAATTCAACTGTTCAATCAGCCCCATTTGCGTGGCAACTTCTTCAACCCGTTTTTGAATCAGTCCTTCAGCCATTCCCTGATTAATCAAGTCAAAGGCGATTTCATCGGCAACCGTGTCTGCCAACCCGCTTAGTTGGCCAGCTGGATTTTGCAGTACAACTCCATTCATGGCATTATAAACTGGCCAATTGTCGGACACTCGCTGGCCAAACATGTGCCAGTCGCCCTCAATCTCAGCAGACACAATTTTGGGAATGACCCCTGCTAGCACATGGCACAAAGTCGATTTGCCGGAGTGGCTATTCCCGATAATCCCAACCACCTGGCCGGTATGAACCTCCGCGTTAATCTTACGCAGTTGTGGTTGCTCAGTACCCGGATAACGGGTAGTCAAATTTTCAATTACAATCCGTTTATCTTCGTCCATATCTTCCACCCAATCAATAAAATTGCCAATCCAGTCAGACCAATGTGCAGCGTCCGCGACAGGCGATACACGCGCTGGGAGGTTCTGACAGTCCGGTTGGGATTATCAAAACCTCTCAGTTGGAGCGAAATCGACCGCGCCATCGATTGATCCAAGGTCTTAATCACCAATGGAATTAGAACCGGCAGGACTGACTTTAATTTCTGAATCAACGTTTTTTGCGGATTGGTTCCGCGAACTTTTTGTGCCTGCTGGATTTTCCGCATATTGCGCATCATTTCCGGCAAAATATAACACACCGACATCAGAACGTAGACGGTTTTATAAGACAATCCGGACAGTTCCAAATAGGCCGCGTTTTCTGAAATACTCGTGGTCACCATAAAAAAGCCACTGGTCAAAATAATCACCAATACTCGACAACCCAGAGTGGTGGCGTAAATCAGGCCTTCTTTGTAGAACGACACCCCAAGCACAGAAAACAGCACAGTTTGATTCCGACTGTAAAATAACCCTTGGATGATCAGCATGGTGCAAATCAGAAACAGGCTGAATCCCAGCGCCTTAAAGATGGTAGAACTCAATTTGGAAAATAACAATAGCAATGTTGCGCCAAGAATTAATCCGGCCTGAAGCAATAAATTCATACTGGCAAAGCTCAACAACGTCATGTCCAAGATGAACAAGAGCTTAGTAATCGGATCGATCACCTGGTACCACTTGAGCTTGACCCGTGGCGCTCCAGAAATCAATGTTTGATCAGTCATCATTTATCACCGCTAAAGAAGTGCACCATCCGCTTCGGCAGCTGACGATAGATGAAAAATGCCAGGTAGGCCACGCAGACTTTATCCAAAATATCCAAGACAAACTCATCGGTAAATGAGGCCAGCCACACTGGTGCATGATTGGCGACCATTACCGCAAACAATGAGTCACCCCAAGCGATACCGGTCTGACCACCCCAAAAGATGACGTTGAGTGGCGTTGAAATGACAGCTGAAACGATGGCAATAATAATAGCAGAAACAAATACTCGTCGCGCTGACGAGAACCACCCATTGGCGTGCAAAACTCCGACAGCAATCCCAATTCCGATGCTGGTAATCGCATACACGGTTGAAATTGGCGATAAGGTCAGCCCATAGATCACGTTGTTGATGAAACCACTGATGGCACCGGCAACCGGCCCAGCCAACATGCTGGCAAGAAAGGTTCCCAAAGACCCCAGCCAAACGGGCAACTTTAACCCCTCCGCCAAGGCTTTGGCAACATAGTTAATCCCCACGGCAGCGGGAATCAAAGTCATGGTGGAAGCACTTAACTTAAATTTCCACATACTGGTACGACGAATCGGTTCTGTTTTCATAATCTTCTCCTTTTGTTTTTAAAGAGCCGTGTCAGGAATGACTTTCGGACGCAACGCTCTATAGAATAGTTAATAGAACTATTTAGTCTTTTCACAATACCAACCGTAGTCGACATAGATTAATATAGTAAAATTACTATTTCTAAGTTCATACTCTATATCATACGCTTATTTTCAAAATTGTCAAGTCTTTTCTGAAAATTCTTCAAGAAATATGAAATAATTTAAAATGCCTAGCTCAGCTAGACATCTTTTGTTTCTATAATGACTTTAATCGTTATTGCTTATACTTCCTTTTTTAACAAGACAGCATCTAGTCTGTCACATAAATCTCGCCACGGCTATAGAGGGCGGCTTTTCCTGCAAGGTAAATCCTGTCTCCTTCAAGACGACAAATAAGATGACCACTTCTCTTAGAGGCTTGATAAGCTCTAAATTCTTCTTGTCCTAACTTATTAGCCCATAAGGGAATGACATGACAATGACCAGAACCACAAACTGGATCCTCCATGACTGTTAATTTTGGTGCAAAACTACGTGTAACAGTATCATAGTTTTTACCTTTAGCTGTGATATTTAGGAGTAAGCCATCTAATGCTTTAACTTTATCAAAATCTGGAGTCGCAGCAATGACATCATTTTCATGAGGGAGGATACACACTAGGTCTCTTCCCAGCCACGCTTCAAGCGGACGAATACCGATTGCTTCTTCCATCTCACTTGTTACTGGAACTTGGTGCATCGAGTAAACTGGGAAATTCAGCTCATATAGCTCTCCTCTTTTGGTTACCAAAAGCTCCCCACTCTGAGTTGTAAAGGTTAGACTATCAACATCCACTTCTATAAATTGAAAGAGAACAAAAGCAGTTGCTAAAGTAGCATGACCACACAAATCGATTTCTCCACCGGGAGTAAACCAACGTAAATCGTAATAGCCGTTCCTTTTAACCGTAAAAGCTGTCTCAGAGAGATTGTTTTCTTTGGCAATATTCTGTAAGGTATTATCCGACAACCATTCGTCCAGAAGACAAACAGCAGCCGGGTTTCCTTTAAAAACAGTATCTGTAAAAGCATCAACGATAAATTGTGAAATCGTAAATTGACTAATTGGCATGAAGGGCTCCTTAATTTGTTATCTTTATTATATCTGAAAATAGGATAGAAAACAGACAAATAGTAACTAAAAAAGTTATTTAAAAAGTTACTTTTTGTGCAAATTTTCCATTATTTCTTAATAACACCTTCTTTTACTAAGAAATCATGTGCGACTTGGGCAGCCGGTTTACCTTCTACTCCCACTTGGTAGTTCATCTGGCTCATTTGCTCTGCTGTGATTTTACCAGCTAACTTGTTTAGAATGCCTTCCAATTCTGGATGTTTCTTAAGAAGAGCTTCTTTCATGAGGGGAGCCCCTTGATATGGCGGGAAGAGTTGTTTGTCATCCTCTAGGGCCACAAGGTCATAGCGAGCAAGCTCAGCATCCGTTGAGTAGGCATCTGTTATCTGGATTTCACCAGACTGGATCGCCTGGTAGCGAAGGGCTGGCTCCATGGTGGAGACTTGTAGATTAAGACCATAGATTTTCTGCAAGCCCTTGTTCCCATCCTCTCGATCATTAAACTCTAGCGTAAATCCTGCCTTGAGTTGTCCTTCCACCTTTTTCAAATCTGAAATTGTCTTGAGGCCATACTCTTGGGCAATATTCTTAGGCACCGCGACAGCATAGGTATTCTGATAAGCCATGGGTTTGAGCAAGGCCAGGTTGTCTTGTCGCTTGATCCCATCTCGAGCCGCTTGATAGACTGCTTCTGGATCATGGTCGACTTGCGGCGCCGGCTTGAGAAGACTTTCGGTCACGGTTCCTGTAAACTCTGGATAGATATCAATATCCCCTTTTTTCAGAGCTTCATAGAGGAAGGTGGTCTTGCCAAAATTTGGTTTAACAGTCACTGTCATGTCCGTGTTTTCTTCGATCAAAATCTTGTACATATTGGCTAGAATTTCCGGTTCAGGACCTAACTTCCCAGCGATGACCAGATTTTCTTTTTCAGGTTTGGGAAGAAAACTTGGTGTATAAGATACTCCCAATCCGATAACCATTACCGCAAAAGCCACAAAGATGGTCCGCAATTTAGTCTTTTCCATCCATTTGAGAAGAAGGTTAAAGGCGATGGCCAAGAAGGCTGAAGACAGGGCACCGATCAAAATCAGACTGGCATTATTGCGGTCAATCCCTAGAAGGATAAAGGAACCGAGTCCTCCTGCTCCAATCAAGGCGGCTAGAGTAGCCGTCCCGATAATCATCACAGCTGCTGTTCGAATCCCAGACATGATGACGGGCATGGCCAAGGGAATCTCAAATTTCTTCAAACGCTCCCACTTGGTCATCCCAAAGGCAACCCCCGCTTCTTCAAGGCTTGGATCAATTCCCTGTAAACCGGTGATGGTATTTTGAAGGATGGGGAAAATGGCATAGATGACGAGAGCTGTCAAGGCCGGAAGTGTTCCAATTCCCATGATGGGAATGAAGAGGCCCAAAAGGGCCATGGAAGGAATAGTCTGGAAGATCCCAGCCACCTGTAAAACCCAGTTGCTGGCTCTCTTGCGTGTACTTAAATAAATAGCCAGAGGGACCGCCAGAAAAATCGCAAGGAGAAGGGTCAGTAATGACAGTTGCAAATGTTGCGCCAGTGCAGTGAGCCAGTCCCCAAAGCGTTCTTGAAAGGTTGTAAGTAGTTTAGACATGGTGAGCACCTCCAAACAAATCTGCCACAAAGTCGTTGGCAGGTTGGGCTAGAATGGTCTCAGAATCCGCCACCTGCACAATCTCTCCTTCTTGTAGCACCGCAATCCGATCGCCTAATTTCAAGGCTTCATCGGTATCGTGTGTAACAAAGATAGTGGTCATGCCGAACTCCTTGTGCAAGTCTTTGGTAAGAGCCTGTAGCTGTTTGCGAGAAATGGCATCCAAGGCTGAAAAGGGCTCGTCCATCAATAGAATCTTTGGTTCTCCAATGATGGCCCGCACAATTCCAATCCGTTGTTGCTCCCCACCAGATAACTCACTTGGCTTGCGATTTGCATACTCTGCAGCAGGCAGACCTACCTTGTCCAAGAGTTCTTCTGTTTTAGAGGCTATTTGGCTTTTAGTCCACCCTTTCATCTCTGGAATTAAAGCAATATTCTCAGCGACAGTTAGATTTGGAAAGAGAGCAATGGCCTGCAAAACATAACCAGTAGAAAGACGTAACTCTCGTTCATCATAGTCCTTGATGCGTTTTCCGTCCATATAAATATTGCCATCTGTCGGCTCCAAAAGACGATTGATCATCTTGATCATGGTGGTTTTTCCAGATCCTGAAGGACCCACTAGCACCATGAATTCTCCGTCTTCAATATGGAGATTGACATCTTTTAAAATGTCTGTATCCGTGTAGCGCAGGACTACATTTTTATATTCAATCATATTCTTCCTCAATAAGTTTTCTGTCTCTAAGAGTATCCAATAGGCTACTTGCCGGATGTCCTAGAACTTTTTCGATATCTGTTGAAACCCCAGCTTTTTCCCCAACTTTAATCGCTGTATAGGTGCTGACCCAGGCATCGTACTCCCAAGTTTGTGCTGGCCATTTTTTCCGTGACTCATATGCTTCTTCTACTGTTTCATCCACATACGCGATGGCTTCACCGGTCTCTTTTGAGAGAAGCGCTACGATTTCTTCCATGGAAAGATCCTCTGGCCCTGTCAGATTCAAGGTTTGATTTTCCCACTCCTTAGGATTTAAAAGAATCTCTGCTGCAACCCTAGATGTGTCCTTACGGGCAACAGCTGACACAAGGCCACTGCCGGCCGGACCACGAATTTCTCCATTTTCAAGTGAAAGATCAATCAAGAAATCCAAGTAAAAATTATCTCTCAAAAAAGTATAGGTGAACCCTAAATCCTTGATATAGGCTTCCGTCTGGGCATGATCTCGAGACAAAGTGAAAGTTGCCTTCTCATCTGCCCCATAAAAAGAAGTATAAACGATATGTTGCACCCCTGCTAGTTTTGCAGCATCTAAAAAGTCCTTGTGCTCCTTGACACGATCTCGATTTTCCCGAGCAGAGACCATCAACAAGATATCAATCTCCTCCAAGGCCTCAACCACTTTTGGAGTATTTGTATACGACATTCTACGGATTTCCGCAGACGCGTAAACTTTTGCACGCTCTGGGCTTCTTGCTAGATGGACTGAAGCGATTCCTTTTTTATCGACAAGATCAGCCACATAGGAACCTAATTTCCCTGTTACACCTGTAATTCCAATCATAACTGTTGCTTCCTTTCCCTAGATGTCATTCTCTTTAGCTTTTAGATTTGAGATTATACGCTCTTGATAGGCCTCAAATTCTTGGATTTCGTTATCCGAAAAGCCTTGGTAGAATATCTCTCCCAGTTCCTGACTGACGCGATCTCCAATTTCTTTTTGCGCCCAACCTAATTCCGTCAAGACTACAAACTTCTTGCGCTTGTCCTGGTCACTCTGTTCAATCTTAACCAAGCCTTGCTCGACCAACTTCTTTATCATGCTAGTCAATGTGTTATTAGCTAGTCCCGTCGCTAGAGCAATATCAGTTGCAGTTGCCCTGCCTTGCTCTTTTTGCCATAAGACTGTTAAAATTTTCCCTTGTTCACTTCTGTATTGAGCATCTGGTTCCTTGCTCAAGAGTTTTTGAAAGATACGCCCGTTCAACAAACGTATCTGTAAAGCTTGGTAGCCCCCTTGCATCTTGTCCATTTTGTCTCCTTTTTATTTCTATATCGAAATATCACAGTCATTGTATCACTGTTCGTTACATCTGTCAACTAATTCGATATCGAAATAATTATAAAAACAAAAAAACTTTCCTAATCATCTAGGAAAGTTCTAACTATAATCGATTGATATCTTTAAAATATTTTATTCAGCCTTGGTAATATCTTCACGCATCTCATCGACATTGAATTTAGCAAAGAGATACTGACGGTCTTGAACTGGGAAACGTTGATCGAGTTGGTCAACTGGACCGACTTCAACTATACCATTGTCAATAATAAAGTCCATGACATGCCCACCAAATGATAAATCATCTGATATAAAATGTAAATGATAGCCAGCCACGCTCACACCGTGGAACATTTCTGGTGTCCAAATCCCAACGATGGTACCTGAAATATTATCAGATTCATACTCTGGTTGATGAGTCGCAACTTCAGCAAATTTCGTATCAGGAGTAGACTTAGGTATCATGCGGACATGCATGTGTTTAAAATGCCCTTTAATCTTGATGGAACGGAAGAGATTAACCCCATCATAGTAAGATTCAATACGATCCTCAAGTTCTTTATCAGTCATTTCAAAACGTTGACGGAAGATAACTTCAGCTTGGTGAGGTACGACTGCTGCATAGGGAACTTTTTCATCTGGAGAAACTTCTACCACTTCGACTTTACCTTCAGAGCCTTTAGCTTGATAGGCTTTACCATCAAGAACAATCAACTCCCCATCAATAGAATCTAATGTTCCAAGACCCAAGTCTCCATGCTCCAACAATTCACCAACTGTTAAAGTACCTCCATAAAGCCCAGCCATCAAGGCTCCCAAAGTATTATATTGAAATAATTTTATGGCTTCAGACATGTCTACACCCTCTTTTTAGTAAAATTCATCTGGCAAAATAGTTTCGCCGAGTTTAATATTATCTTTATAGTCGATTGGAACATCAATAAGGACTGGTCCATCTACAGCTTGAGCCAAGGCTTCTTGGAGCAAGCTAGAAAACTCCTCTTTACTTGTTGCACGATAACCTTTCGCTCCAAAGCTCTCAGCATATTTTACAAAATCAACTGGACCAAAGTCAACCCCTGATGAACGACCGTACTTCATTTCTTCCTGGAATTCCACCATATTGTAATGGCCATCGTTCCAGATAATATGAACAATTGGCAATTTCAATCGAACTGCTGTCTCCAATTCTTGTGCTGAGAAGAGGAAACCACCGTCACCAGAAACAGAAATGACTTTTGTCTTAGGACGAACCAAAGCTGCAGAGATGGCCCACGGAAGAGCAACCCCCAAAGTTTGCATCCCATTTGAGAAAAGCAAATGACGTGGTTCATAAGATTTGAAATAACGAGCCATCCAGATATAGTGACTACCAACGTCAACGGTAACTGTCATATCATCATCCGTTTGTTCTTGTAAAACTTCAATTAAATCGAGTGGATGTACGGTACCTTCTTCAGGCTGACGGTCAAATTTAACATCTTCGACGACTGTATTTTTTAACCCTTTTAGATATTCAACTGATCCTTCAGGTAATTTGTAGCCTTGAATAGCTGGCAAGAGCAAGTCTAAAGTTGCTTCTACATTGCCAATCAATTCACGTTCTGGCTGGAAGTAAGTATCCACCTCAGCAGGTTCAACATCAATTACGATAATACGTGCTGAAATTTCAGCATTCCAGTTACGTGCTTCATACTCAATTGGGTCATAACCAATGGCAATAATCAAGTCCGACTTCTTAAGCAACATGTCCCCCGGTTGGTTACGGAAAAGACCTACACGACCAAAGAAAGTATCCTCTTCAAGGTCACGTGACACGATACCAGCACCTTGGAAAGTTTCAACAACTGGTAATTTAACATGTTTCAAAATCTGGCGAATAGAGTAAGTTACAGCTTCTGATGAAGCACCGTTCCCTAAAAGTAAGACTGGCAATACGGCATTTTTTATCGCCTGTGCGAGATAGTTAATATCAGAAACAGATGCTGAACCAAGTTTTGGATCCGTCATAGGCTTGATAGCCTTAACACTGACCGGAGCATCAGTCACGTCTTGAGGAATTGAAATAAAGCTTGCACCCGGTTTCCCTGACTTAGCATGGCGATAGGCATTAGCAACCGTTTCAGAAAGGGTATTAGCATCATGTACTTCAGCAGCATACTTGGTAATCGGTTCAAGCATAGCAACGTTATTCATTGATTGATGGGCACGTTTCAAAAGATCTGCACGCTTAACCTGACCACCAATAGCAAGGACAGGATCTCCTTCATCTGTCGCTGTTACCAATCCAGTAGCCAAATTTGAGACACCTGGACCAGATGTTACCAATACTACACCGGGTTTCCCTGTGATACGTCCAACACCTTGAGCCATAAAAGCAGCATTTTGCTCATGACGGGCAACAATCAATTCAGGTCCCTTATCTTCCAAAGTATCAAAAACCCTATCGATTTTTGCACCTGGAATCCCAAAGACATAATCAACATCATGGTTGATCAAACTATCAACCACTAAATCCGCACCATACAATTGCTTTTCTTCTGACATGAACACAGTCCTTCTGGCCCTAAAATGATAGAGCCAATTTTCCTTTCAAGTATAAGTCACAAAGTGTCAAAGTCTGCTCGTTTTTTCACAAACTTTTATCACTTCACAATTCTATTATCATTATAGCACAGTTTTCAGACAATCTTGTGAAAAAAAGATTGTGAATTTTTGAACTTCTATCACAAAAAAACACCTGATAACCATCAGATGTTCATGTATTTTTTACCTTAGCAAACTCTCGATTAAGATAATTTTGCAAGCCTTCAAAAATCTCTATTAACTGGAGATAATTAGACAAGCTTGAGCGACCAGGGATATCTACCACATCCAAAGAAATGCGTTCCAGGTCTTTTTCATAGAGAATGCGGAAGGATACCACTGCTTGATTAGAAAAATAATTCTCCCCTGCTAAAATAAAGCACTCATAGATGATGCCAACAGGATTAGCAACCTTCAATTCAATACGAACTGCGCCTAATCCCAAGGCCTCCACTTGCTGAAAACGCTCCAGAATAGCCTGGCGCTGACTGGGGATAAAACTCATGATATCCATAGTGGCCCTCCCAAGATTCCTTTTTGTCTATTATAGCCTAAAGCTGAGAAAAATGCTTGTGATGGGTTTCTTGATAAGACTAAAAGCCCATGAATCCTTATTTAGCTTCTTTATAATCTCTAAAGTCCGATTTTATAGTGTTATCGTAATCATGTTTATCTACCCACTCCTTAATATCAGCAAACGAATGAATTTCCTTCCTAATACCAGCACCGTCCTCTACAGAAATTACAATTGCTTGCTCTCCATTTGTTCCCAACCAATGTAAAATATCATTGGTCTGCTCTTCAGGAGAAAAATAGATTTGTGATTGTTTGTCGTACTCTCTATCTCTATAGGACTCATATTGAGCCAATTTCTTTTTATAGGCATCATATTTCCTATCATAATCTTTTTGGGCTTTTTGACGTGCTTTTTCGTAAGCTCGATAGTCTTTCTGATAGTCTTGTTCTGCCTTTTGGTTAAGAATCTCACTAAAACTTAAAGGTTTAATAGGAAAAATAGAATCAGGAAAAACATTAAATTCTGGAACTTTCTTTGGCTCGCTTGGTTTATTAGGTAGGCTGCTTTTCACTGGCTCAGTGGGAGCGACCGGAAAATCTCCCTCCTTACCTTGACGGGTCAATACTTTAAATTTCTTTAAGGTATTGCTGTTTGTTGTTGTCTGATTAACAGCCTCTTCGTAAATAGGCTTAACTTCAGAATTTTCATTAAATAGATTAATTTGATTCTCTTGTTTTGAAGTATCTACATTATCAATCACTAGGATCACATTTAGATGAGCTGATAAATGGTTGTTTGTTTGAGCTGGAGACATTCTTAAAAGCTCATCCAAGTTTCCTTCTCTCTTTAAATATCCCCACATGTTGCTATCATTCACCTGATTACGAGCAGAAGTCTTATCACCAAAATAAAGCATTTCATCCTTACTGTAAGAATAATCTGGTAGGTCTCTAGTTAAAAATTGATTCGTATCTAAATTGTAAGCAAATTGCTTATCGTTTTGAGAATTCTCCAAGAAAACATAATCATAACCATCAATCGATCTTAAAGACACAGCCAACTCCTTAATATCTTTAAAATCTTTTATTTTCTTCAAATATGGGGTCAAATTAATAGTTTTCTTTTCAAAATTTTTGTTGATATCATAAACTACCAAATGAGCTTGATGGAGACTACTCATGGTGTCGTAATAGCGAACAAAATGATTTCTACCAATCATCTCAGTAGCTACATTATCTTCAGAATTATAGTAAGTGGGTTCTTCATGACTAATTGCAACATATTGATGACGATTACCAAAAATATCATTGGAAGTTACTTTATCAGCTTTTAGAGCCATCTGTAACTCTTCTACAGCTTTTTCATGAAATTTGTGCTTTGTATATATATTCCCTAAAAAGAAAAGCATTAGTATAGTCGCAGTATAAATCCTTCCACGCTTTGAGAAGGGGAATTTTAAAATCATCTTTATCAAAACTTTTATTACAAAAATAGCCAGAACATCACATTCTGACTATTACTCTTATTTCTCATCTTCGTCCATTGAAAGTACTGATAAGAAGGCTTCTTGTGGTACTTCAACCGAACCGATGGCTTTCATACGTTTTTTACCGGCTTTTTGTTTTTCGAGGAGTTTACGTTTACGTGAAACGTCACCACCGTAACACTTAGCCAAGACGTTTTTACGAAGGGCTTTGATGTCTGTACGGGCAACGATTTTTTGACCGATGGCCGCTTGGATAGGCACTTCGAATTGTTGACGTGGAATGATTTTCTTAAGTTTATCAACGATAAGTTTTCCACGCTCGTAAGCAAATTCCTTGTGAACGATGAAGCTAAGGGCATCGACCTTGTCACCATTAAGGAGAATATCCATTTTCACCAATTGTGAGCGACGGTATTCTGACAATTCATAGTCAAAGCTTGCATAACCACGTGTAGATGATTTCAATTTATCAAAGAAATCAAAGACGATTTCAGCAAGTGGAATCTGATAGATAACGTTCACACGATTATCATCGATATATTCCATGGTTTCAAAATCACCACGTTTACGTTGTGCTAACTCCATAACCGCACCAACATACTCTTGAGGAACCATGATTTGAGCTTTAACATAAGGCTCTTCAATAGCATCAATACGTGTAGGATCTGGGAATTCAGATGGGTTAGACACTTCAAGCATCTCACCGTCAGTAGTGTTAACATGGTAAACTACCGATGGTGCTGTCATGATGAGATCAATGTTAAACTCACGTTCCAAACGCTCTTGGATAACATCCATGTGAAGAAGACCCAAGAAACCACAACGGAAACCAAAACCAAGGGCTTGAGACGTTTCAGGCTCAAACTGAAGACTAGCATCGTTCAACTGGAGCTTTTCAAGAGCTTCACGCAAGTCATTGTATTTATTAGACTCAATTGGATAAAGACCGGCGAAGACCATTGGATTCATTTGCTTATAGCCATGGAGTGGCTCTGCTGCTGGATTATCCGCAAGTGTTACTGTATCACCGACACGGGTATCCGCAACAGTCTTGATTGAGGCCGCGATATAACCAACATCACCTGTCGCAAGGTAGTCACGGCCAACAGCTTTAGGCGTGAAGATACCAACTTCAGTAACATCAAAGGTCTTGCCATTAGACATCATTTGAATCTTATCTCCTGGTTTAACCATTCCGTTAACCACACGCACTTGGAGGATAACCCCACGGTAGGCATCATAAACAGAGTCAAAGATAAGGGCTTGGAGAGGCGCTTCGACTTCACCTTGAGGTGCAGGAACTTTCTCAACGATTTGTTCGAGAATCTCCTCGATACCGATACCAGCTTTAGCTGATGCAAGCACGGCTTCAGAAGCATCTAGTCCGATAACATCTTCAACCTCTGTACGCACACGTTCAGGATCTGCAGCTGGAAGGTCGATTTTATTGATAACTGGTAAGATTTCCAAGTCATTATCTAGGGCCAAGTAAACATTGGCAAGTGTTTGCGCTTCAATTCCTTGAGCTGCATCCACCACCAAGATTGCACCCTCACAGGCAGCAAGAGAACGTGACACTTCATAAGTAAAGTCCACGTGTCCTGGTGTGTCGATAAGGTGGAAAATATATGTTTCGCCATCTTTAGCTGTATAGTTAAGCTCAATGGCATTTAGTTTGATAGTGATACCACGTTCACGCTCGAGGTCCATACTATCAAGGAGTTGCGCCTGCATCTCACGACTTGATACTGTCTCAGTCTTTTCCAAAATACGGTCAGCAAGGGTTGATTTACCGTGGTCAATATGGGCAATAATAGAGAAGTTACGAATCTTCTCCTGTCGTTGTTTTAATTCTTCAATATTTGGCATTTTTATCTTTCCTAGTTCTTACTTGTGATTATAAAAAAACTAATCGTTACCTTCTATTATACAAAAAAGACAGGCTTTTGCCTATCTCTAATATCTGCTTTCTGACCGTATTTAGTCCTTCTTACTTCTTAAAATTATCGTTGTAGTGCTTATTAATAATTGCCGAGCGCTTGTTTTCTGTAGAACTACTTGAAAATGGAGCTAAACCGAAGGCTAGTACAACAATTCCCAATAGAATGAGACTAAAAAATGGGTGCTCTATAATATAGTGTAAAATATCTGACATAGAAAGGCTCCTTTTAAAGCATAATTAATTACGATTATATTATCAGAAATATTATGTTTTATCAAGCAAAAAAAGAGAGCCTTCCGCTCTCCTTTTATTTTAATGGAATTGCATTCCACCATCCACGATGATGGTTTGACCTGTGATGTAGTTTGAGTCAGGTCCAGCCAAGAAGCTAACTGCTGCTGCCACATCTTCAGGTTCTGACAAACGTTTGAGAGTAATATCTTTAGCAAAAGTTTGCATACCCCATTCATCATCTTTACCAGCGTTCTTACCAACTTCATGAGCAATGTCAAACATCATTGGAGTCTTAACGATACCTGGTGCATAAGCATTGACAGTGATGCCTGATTCAGCCAAGTCACGCGCCAAAGTTTGAGTGATACCACGAACTGCAAATTTAGTACCACCATAGACAGTCAAGTTAGGGTTACCAACGACACCAGCTTGAGATGTTGCATTGATGATTTTACCACCATGACCAAGTGCTTTGAATTGTGCTTGTGCAGCTTGAGCACCCCAGATAACGCCACCGACATTGATGTTAAATGTACGTTGGAACTGTTCTTCAGTAATAGTATCAAGTGGTGTTGTTGGTGCCACACCGGCATTATTAACAACAACATTCAAGTCACCAAAGTGATCAACAACTTTTTGGAAAGCAGCTGCTACTTCAGCTTGTTTAGATACATCAGCTACAACCGCAAATGCTCTGTCTGCTGACAATTCAGCAACCGCTTTTTCTGCAGTTTCAGCGTTGTAGTCCAATACTCCGACTTTAAAACCATCTTCAACCAAACGTTTTGCAATCGCAAAACCAATACCTTGACCTGCACCTGTAACAATAGCAACTTTTGACATACGAAATCCTCCTCTACCAATTAGAGTCACTGGCTTAATACCGAGCCTTATCTCAATTGGAATACGCTAAGTTAGTCAAGTTCTGGCAAAGTCATTTTCATAGGCTTTGTCTTAACTCAATTAAAATTCTACTCCTTTATGAAAACGTAGTCAAGTAATTATCAAACTTTTCTGAAAACAAATAAGACCACCCTTGGGTGACCTTATTCCTATTATTCTTCAAATTCAAAACCTAGTGCTTCCATATCGTCCAAGCCACCCAAGTTAGTCACCTTAGTATAGCCTCGCTCTTTAAGAACTGATGCAGCAAATTCTGCACGAGGCCCCATTTTACAATAGAGGTAAATTGAAGCGTCTTTTTCAGCTGGAATGTCAGCTGTGAAAATCTGCGTGTGAGGTATTAATAAGGTATCCTTAACATGACCTTCTGCATACTCTTCTGGACTTCTGACATCAATTAACAGTCCACCCTTAGCTAAATCAGATTGAATCTTTACTAAATCCATCTTACTCACCAAACCAAATCTGAATTTCTCGAGCCGCAGATTCTTCTGAATCAGAACCATGAACAATATTTGGAATCATGTCCCCATCTGGTGCAGTTGCAAAGTCTCCACGAATCGTTCCTGGAGTAGCATCCCCAGGATTGGTTGCTCCCATCATATCACGCCATGACTTGATAACACCTGGGCCAGACATAATACCAATAACTGCTGGGCCACTCATCATGAATTCAGAAATACTAGGGAAAAATGGTTTATCAACCAATTGGGCATAATGTTCTTTAAGACGTTCTTCGTCAAGCATCAGCATCTCCATACGCTCAATAACGAAGCCACGTCGCTCAATTCGATCAAGCACTTGACCAATTAAATGGCGTTTAACAGCATCTGGTTTAATAATAAAGAATGTTTTTTGCATGTTCCCAACCTTCATCGTTTTTTTCCATTTTACCATAGGAAGTATCATTTTGCAGGGTAAAACCTTATATAGTCTTAAACTATGCCCTCAGAAAGAAATTAACTATTTTTCATTAATGCAAATAAAAAGTATCATAGAAATAAAATGATATTTTGAGGTTATTTTTATGCCAAAATCTAAATTCCAATTAGTCGGTTCTCTTCTTCGTCCTGCGGATCTCCGTAAATATAAGGATGAAATCGAGCATCGTGACGACATCCAGTATCCTTTCTATGATGCCCTTCCTGGTTATCAAGAAACTGAAACTGCAGATATTAAGCAAATTGTGGCTGACCAAAAAGCTAACGGTATTGACATCCTTACTGATGGCGAGTTTGGACGTTCTATGTGGCATTTAGACTTTGTCTGGGGATTTAAAGGAATTGAACGCTACATTGCTGAGCATGGCTACACTTTTAAAGACCATGATGGTGGTCAATATGAAACACGTAAAGATATCGGTATTCGTATTACTGAACCACTCTCAGGTAAGAACCACCATTACCTAGATATTTACAAATTGGTTAAAGCTGAAGCAGGTGATGAAGATACCAAACAAACTATCTGGGGACCTGCTCATGCCTACACTGAACTTGCTATCTTTGACCGTTTGGCTGGTCCTGGACAAGTCTACGAAACAAATGAAGACCTCAAAAAAGGTATCATTAATGCCTATAAAGAATTCTTGGAAGAATACAAGGCTGTCGGTGGAAAAATTGTTCAATTTGATGACTGTCTCTGGGAACTTTTTGACCCATCAAACCCTGCAAGTTTCTTTGCGGAAGGTAATTCTGATTTAGCAGAATTGGCTGATGAGTTTGTAGCTATCAATAACGAGGTTGTAGACTATGCTCACGAACTTGGTTTAACGGTTTGGACGCACAACTGTCGTGGTAACTATGAAAGCCGTTCTGCTGCCGAAGGAACTTACGAAGCCATCGCTAAGAAGTTCTTGGCAGAGCAACACTATGACCGTTTCTTCCTTGAGTGGGATAGCGACACCGCTGGTGATATCAAAGCTCTCGAAGCCCTCAAAGACAGCAAAGCTGAAGTTGTACTAGGACTTTTGTCTTCTAAAACTACTGACCTTGATGATGAAGAACGTGTCCTCGATTTGCTTGAAAAAGCGAGTCAAATCCTTCCAAAAGAACGTCTCTTCCTCTCTCACCAATGTGGTTTCGCCTCATGTGACTCAGGTAATGAGTTGGCAACACCACAACAATGGACTAAAATCAAACAAGGTCAAGAAATCGCTAAGAAATTCTTTGGTTAATTGAATACTTTTAAATCTTAAAATCCCTTGCCGTATTCGGTAAGGGATTTTAATGTTGTCTAAGCTTGAATAAAAGGTTGTAAATCTTTAAGAGCTCGCTCAGCAATTTTTTCATAGCGCTCTTTCTTGTCACGAATACGTGGCCCTTCCAACTCTTTGATAATACCAAAGTTAACATTCATTGGTTGGAAATGTCTACTTTCAGCATGTGTCACATAATATGGGAGACTCCCGATAGCTGTTGTATGAGGGAAGATAACCTCATCTTCACCTTTAAAAAGACGGGCAGCATTGATGCCGGCAACCAAACCTGAGGCAGCTGATTCAACATAACCTTCTACACCAGTCATTTGTCCTGCAAAGAACAAATTAGGGTTTGATTTTGACTGGAATGTCTGTTTGAGCAAGTTTGGCGAATCCATGTAAGAGTTGCGGTGCATAACCCCATAACGCACAAATTCAGCGTTTTCAAGACCTGGAATCATTTGGAAGACACGCTTTTGCTCTCCCCATTTGAGGTGGGTTTGGAAACCAACGATATTGTAGAGGCTACCAGCCGCATTGTCCTGACGAAGCTGAACAACCGCATAAGGGGTCTTAAAGTCGCCGTCACGTGGCCCTTTGTAATCTTCAGGATACTCCAAACCAACTGGTTTCATAGGACCATAGAGCATTGTCTTGATACCACGTTTAGCCATAACCTCGATAGGCATACAGCCCTCGAAATACTTTTCTTTTTCAAAAGAATTCAAAGGAGCTTCTTCAGCTGTTGTCAAGGCCTCGTGGAAGGCCATGAACTCCTCCTTTGTCATTGGACAGTTTAGATAAGCTGCTTCACCCTTGTCATAGCGTGACTTAAGGTAGACTTTGTTCATGTCGATAGTCGCTTTATCAACAATCGGTGCAGCGGCATCATAGAAATAGAACCCATCTCCACCGTTAAGCTTGTGAATTTTTTCAGCTAAAGCATCAGAAGTCAAAGGACCTGAAGCAATAACTGTAATGGCATCATCAGGAATTTCTGTGATTTCTTCACGGATAACTTCAATTAATGGATTGTTCTCAATTTCAGCTGTCACTGCTTCTGCATAACCTTCACGGTCAACAGCCATGGCACCACCAGCTGGCACACGGTGAGCTTCTCCATTACGCATAATGATAGAGTCCAAGCGGCGCATTTCTTCTTTAAGAAGCCCTACAGCATTTGTCAAGCTATCGCCACGGAAAGAGTTAGAGCAAACCAATTCTGCAAAGTTTGTTGTCTTATGCTGAGGTGTTGCTTTGACCCCACGCATTTCATATAGTTTTACCGGAATACCACGTTTAGCAATCTGATAAGCTGCTTCAGAGCCGGCCAAACCAGCTCCAATCACGTTAATATAATCTGCTTTTGATTGAGACATAACACTAATACCTCTTCGAGAACAAGATGAAATCCTGCCCCCACAAATCTTTCTTCATTTTTACTCTTAGTAGTATAGCAAAAAACTCCTCATCTGGCGACTAGGAGTAATCTGTATTTAAAGGGGTAAAATGATAGTCACTTTAGCACCACCCGTGCTATCGTCATTCGAAAGAGCAAGACTACCATGGTGTAAGCGAATAATATCATTGGCAATAGTCAGACCAAGGCCACTATGATTGCGGCTCTGTCTACTTTTATCCTCTTGATAAAAGAGCTGAGTAGCCTTTTCAAGAGATTCAAGGGAAAATCCAGGACCAGAATCAAGGCAGATAAACTTGAATTCATCTTCTTCTACCCTAGCGGTCAGGAGCAACTGACTGCCACTGGGTGTATGCTCTACGGCATTTGAAACAATATTCATAAAAGCTCGATTTACCAAGGACCTGTCCCAATGGCCTATGATTGCTTTCTTAATCTCCTTCTTGTCAAATACTACATTGATTTGTTTGGTTTGAGCTAGTGACAAGGTTTGATCGTAAATGTCTTCAATAAATTCCCTAACCGAAATGTCTTCAAGCGTCAAGGTTTTCGTCAAACTCGTTTTGTTGAGTTCAGACAACTCTTTAACATAAGCATCAACCTGTGTAATCCCCTTTTGAAAATGTTCTAATAAGTCCATCTGTTCCGCATCCAAGGGAGTCATGGCTAAGAGGTCTGCATTTCCACGAGCAACTGTCAGTGGTGTCTTTAAATCATGTGTCAAGGCTGAAATCTGATTTTGCTTATCTTGCTCTGCCTTCCAATTTTCCATCAAAGATTCACGAAGCGCAACCCTCATGTGATCCAAGCCACTTAAAACCTGATTGAATTCCTTAATTGTAGACTGGTAGGTTTGAAAATCCAAGTCTTGTTGGGAAATTTTTTCAGTAACTTTTAATATAGGTTTAAGCTGCTGACTTAATTTATTTGCATAGTAAAAAGTTAAAATAATAAATATTAGGAGAATGAATGCAAACATTGAGCCAATCATCAATAGATCAGCATTGGGAAAATGCTGATTCATCCACGCATTATGATACCTAGGTGATAATTGATAGTTGACAATGACTATACCATCTGACCGTTCAAAAGACTGAAAATAGCCGTATATCCCACCGTGAGCATTCTTGAATTGGTAATTTAGTAAGGATTCTTCTTGCAAGTTAACTGGCATGTTAGACTTCTTAAGCTTAAAATCTCTAGTCAAAAAGACATAGCGAGTACCATCGGGCAAGACATCTGGATTAAAGACCTTAGAAGTTTCAATATCATTCCTGACAGCAGACAAATCACTTTCTACCTGATTTGCTGGAATCACAACGCCAAAACGATAAGACAAGCTGAACAAAGACAAAATAAGTAGGCTACTGATTGCCGAGAGGACCGTCAGGCTGACGACATAAGATAACAAGATTGTTCTTAGAGAGTGCTCTCGTTTTTTAATTAGTGCCACTTGTAACCAATCCCCCAGACTGTTTCAATAGGATTTTGCCCAAAATCTTTGAGCTTTGCACGGATATTTTTAATATGTTCAGCCACTGCTGTCGGACTCCCTTTATCCTCATAGCCGTACAAATGCGTGTAGATTTGTTCTTTGGAAAAGACTTGGCCCTTATTTTCAGCCAGAAACTGACAAATACCATATTCTGACTTAGTCAAATCTAACAACTGATTCTCAACATAAAGCTCCTGAGCAGACAAATCAAACTGAATATTTCCAATTAATAGCTTATGGTGGCGCTCACGATGTTCACGTCTCAAGTGTGCAGCCACACGCGCTTGAAGTTCTTTAACCCCAAATGGCTTGCAAATATAATCATCAGCACCATAAGTCAAGCCTTGAACAATATCAGCCTCTTGCGTTTTGGCTGTAATAAAGAGTATAGGACAATCCACCTGATCACGAATCTCAGGACAAAACTGGAGACCATCAACATCAGGCATCATGATATCCAGTAAAATCAAGTCAAACCGTGGCAACGAGTTCTTATCTAAATCCAAAACACTTGTAAGGCCCGTCACCTTATGATTTTGGAGCTCTAAAGCCTTAACAACCAATTGAACAATATCTTCCTGATCATCAACAACAAGTATCTGAGCCATAACCTTTCCTTTCGTACAAAGTTACCCTTATCATATCATCTATAGAAGAGAACTGACAAGGCGTAGAGTAGATAAATATGTGTTGGGTAAAAGACATAGAACAAATATTTTGACCCTTTACCTCTTTGACCGTTATAACAAAGCATTAAAGGAGCTGCAAATATTTCCATCCATTCAATGTATTTAAACATTAGATCATGAATAGATAGCTTACTTAAAACAATCGTAATTAGTACCCAAACAAGACTAACAGTCACAAAAGCAAGTACTTCTTTCTTAAGATTCTTGTGACAAAGATACATAGCGATACCAGTCAAAAGTAACCACGTTCCTCCATCGCTGATAAATGTATGAACTGGCAACACTGTGAAATTGAGTAAATTTAGTAGAAAACCTAACATAGGTTTGTTCACACTTAGCAGATAAAAAGGCACCATTAGCAATGGGAGTAATATTGGAAAAAGTAAAGTTAGTATCCCTTTAAGGTATTTCTTTTCTTGAATCCAAGCGATACCTTGAAGAGCTACGAGCAAGATAACGAATGATGACAACATCATATTTTGTGGAAAGAAACCATCTGGCCTTACAAGAGGATGTAAAAAATTATAAAATCCAAACTGAATCAATCCCATTAAAATAGCTAAAGCATAAATCCTTAGGAAGTATTTTTTTCGATTGTGTGTATGGACGAAACCTTCAATCACAGCAAATAGAAATATGGGGGCCGCTAATCTCCCAATCATAGTAAACCAAATGGGTATTTTTCCTGTATATTCAAAAAAATATTGAATATGGTCGAATACCATAGTAATTAGAGCTATATATTTGAGTTGGAAACCTGATAGACTTAAACGTTTCATAATAACTCTCCTTTCTTTCATTCTCAGTATAAAAAACAAATTTAAGGAAAGTATCAGTTTTTTGGATAAAATACAAAAAACTATCCCAAGTCTTAACTTGAGATAGCTATGTCTTTATTTAACAATAGATTCTTTGTAGTCACACTCTTCGTTACTACAGATGACTTGTTTGCCACCACCACGTACTTTCTTCTCGACGAGGTAATCGCCTGATTTAGGACAGTTACGTCCAACAGGAATATCCCACGACGTAAATTCACAGTCAGGATAGCGATCACAACCATAAAAGACACGATTACGTTTTGTCTTACGTTCGATGACCTGACCTTGACCACAGGTTGGACAAGTAACGCCAATTTCTTTTGTAATGGCCTTGGTGTTATGACAGTCTGGGAAATTACTACATGCGTAGAACTTACCGTAGCGACCAAGTTTGATGACCATTGGGTGACCACAGAGGTCACAATCAAAACCAGCAGGCTCATCCTTAATTTGGATTTTTTCAATACCTTCTTCAGCTTTTTCCAATTCTTTTTGGAAAGGTTTGAAGAATTCATCAATTACCTTCTGCCATTGTTCCTTACCAATTTCAACCTTATCAAGTTTACCCTCCATTTCAGCGGTGAATTTAACATCCACGATGTCAGGGAAAAATTCGACGATTAAGCTATTAACGATTTCACCAAGTTCTGTTGGTTCAAAACGTTTAGCCACCAATTTGACATAGTAGCGACGTTGGATAACATCAAGCGTTGGCGCATAAGTTGACGGACGACCGACACCATTTTCTTCCAGTGTCTTAATCAGTGTCGCTTCAGAATAGCGTGCAGGAGGTTGCGTGAAGTGTTGTTCAGGCGTTGTCACAACCTTTTTAACCGTATCACCTTCAGCCATATCAGGAAGCATTTTGTTTTTATCAGAGTCGTTGTAAACGGCCATATAACCGTCAAACTTGATTTGGCTACCATTTGCTGTGAAAATGACTCCGTTTTGAGACAAGGTCACCTTCATCGTATCAAATACAGCAGCTGTCATTTGACTGGCCACAAAACGATTCCAAATAAGGGTATAGAGCTTGAGCTGATCCTTATCCAAATACTTGGCAATGCTTTCTGGTGTTTGGAAAACATTTGAAGGACGAATAGCCTCGTGGGCATCTTGCGCCGCTGAGCTATTTTTCACCTTACTACCATGCTTAGAATACTTAGAACCAAAGCGTTCTGTAATAAACTCAGCAGCCTGGTTTTGTGCCACCGGACTGATACGTGTAGAGTCCGTACGCATATAGGTAATCAAACCTTGAGCTCCTGACCCCAGATTAATCCCTTCGTACAACTGTTGGGCAACCATCATGGTCTTACGTGTACGGAAGTTAATCTTATTGGCAGCATCCTGTTGGAGAGAGGAGGTAGTATATGGCAATGGTGCATTACGACGGCGTTCTTTTTTCTCTACCTTATCAACATTAAAGTCATCACTCGTGATACGAGAAAGAACAGCTCGAACATCGTCATTATTGTTGAGCTTAAGCTTTTTACCATCCAAGCCATAGAAGCTAGCCTGAAACTTCTTAGCCCCCTTCTTAAAGGCACCATCAATAGTCCAGTATTCTTCTGGTTTAAAGGCCTTGATTTCATTCTCACGGTCAATAATAAGCTTAAGAGCTACCGATTGCACCCGACCTGCAGAAAGACCTTTCTTAACCTTCTTCCAAAGAAGAGGTGAAATAGAGTAACCCACAATACGATCCAAGACACGACGAGCTTGCTGCGCATCTACCAAGTCCATGTTAATGGCGCGTGGCTCCACAAAGGCATTTTTCACTGCATCTTTAGTAATTTCGTTAAAGACGACACGATTTTTTTCCTCTGGCTCTAATCCAAGAATATGTGACAAATGCCATGAAATGGCTTCCCCTTCACGGTCCGGGTCACTTGCGAGAAAGACTTGCTTGGCTTTTTTAGCCTCTTTCTTCAATTCATTGATAAGAGGTCCTTTACCACGAATATTAATGTACTGAGGTTCATAGTTGTTTTCAAAATCAATAGACATACTTGATTTTTTCAAATCACGGATATGCCCAACAGAGGCTACAACTTTATAATTGCGCCCAAGATACTTTTCAATGGTTTTTGCTTTGGCAGGAGACTCCACGATAACCAAATTTTTCTTTGGTGTCGCCCTCTTTTTAGTCGTCTTTTTAGCCGTTGTTTTCTTTGTTGCTTTAGTTTTTGTTTTTGTTGTCGTTGCTGTCGCCATAGACTATTTCCTTATAATGTTATAAACTGGCTGCGCCACTAATCTGTCTAAAATCTAGTCACAAGACATTAAAAAATGTAACATCTTGGACCGAGCAACTAACATGATACCGTCCTTTTCTTTAACTGTCAATAAAAAACTTTTTCCCTATAGGAGAAGTTTGATTTTCAAGAAAACTCTGAAAGGATGTCAAACCCTGTCGTAATGCACTTTGCACCCTCTTGAATCAAGTGATGACATCCTTCTGACTTTCCATCTAAAATATTTCCTGGAATAGCAAAAACATCTCTACCTTCTTCCATGGCACGCTCACAAGTAATCAGACTTCCCGAGCGAAGCTTAGCTTCAACCACCATAACCCCTTGACACAATCCAGAAATTATCCGATTTCGTTCAGGGAAATGGTATTTAAGTGGCTGTTCACCCGGTCCATATTCTGAAAGAACTAAATGATTTTTGGCCATATAGTCCTGCAAAGCTTTATTTTCTTTTGGATAATAAACATCAAGTCCTGTCCCGATAACTGCAATGGTCTTTCCTTTATTTTTCAAGGCCTCCATATGTGCACAAGTATCAATCCCACGCGCCAAACCACTCACAATAGTAAAGTGATTCCCAAGTTCACTAACAATTTTTCGAACAGACTGTTTGCCTATTTCGGAGCACTTTCTTGCCCCAACAACAGCTAGCTTTGGTTTACTTAGCAAATCAATATTCCCTTGATAAAAGAGGAGGACAGGTGGATTATAGCTATGCTTCAGCTCAATGGGATACTCCTTATCAAAAATTGATAAGGTCGGAAAACGTTGAAAATTTTCCTTAAGCTGCTTAATATCTAAATTCTTGTATTCTTCCATAAAGAGAACTGCATTTTTAGACTTAGATACCACTGCCATATCACGTAAGCTCAGTTTTTTATCTTGATTTTTTTGATAGTCTAAAATATTAAGAATATTTAAATTTGTCAATCCAGCTGCTTTTAGTTTAAAAAGTTCAAAGTTATTCATGTAACTACCTCCATTTCATTATTCGCAAGAGAAATAGAAAAAAAGCCCCTTCATGGAACTTTTGTTAATTATAAGGCATTTTCAGAAGTAAAATATGATGCCGCTCCTAAGAGGTTACTGTCGTTATGGAAATGACAAGCTTGAATTGTTATCGGCTCAAAACCTAATTCTGGCTTTTCGTTAAATAACTCCTCATAGGCATCGCATATTCCTTCAATTAAAGTACCTTGCCTACTGATACCACCGCCGATAACAACTCTGTCCAACTTGAATAAACTCTGCAAATTAAGAATCAGAACAGCAATTTCATGACAATAGTCCTTAAATAGACGTTTTAGTTGTTCAGAGTGATTTTCATCTAAAGCCGAGAAAACTACTAAACTATCATCCTGTTCTAAACCAAGTATTTGACTAGCTTCATGAACGAAACCTACCGCAGAACCTTTATTATCGACAAGGCTAATCAGTGCTTGCTTAAATAAGGTCCACTGGAAAGGGAGAGCCGTTTGACTCTTGCTTTGAGGACTTGGAGAACGCAAATATCGGGTAACCGACAGAGGAGTTAACAAGTCCCCCTGTGAGACAATGCCTAAGCCAACACCGGTACCTAAAACCAAGGCAGCACTACAATCCAAATCCTGTAAGCTACCATATCTTGCTTCAGCCAAAGCTGCCGCATCAGCATCATTGATAACCTTTACAGGCAGTTGAAATGTTTTGGACAAGCGTGTCCCAAGAGGAATGGCTGTCAAATAAGGAATAAGACCACCCTTGAAAACAAAACCTCGTTTACTATTAATTTCGCCCGGGCATGCAATGGCAATACCAGAAATACCATTCTTAAATGATGAAATAATACTCTCTAAAGTTATCCAGAAATTATCTAGGGACGATGGTGTCGGCACTTTAGATTGGTTGCTAATTCTAAAATCATTATCAACTAACCCAAACTTGATAAAGGTCCCTCCAATATCAATAGCTAAAATCACGCCACTTCACCTACTTTTTAATGATTGACTTTATTGGTTCGAAACTTCTTCTATGAATTGGAGTAACACCAAAGTTATCTAGGCCAGACAGATGATCCTTGGTACCATAGCCTGCATTTTTGGCAAATGCATATCCAGGAAACTCCTGATCATAGTCAGCCATCATCTTATCACGGGTTACCTTTGCTACGATCGAAGCTGCTGCGATAGATAAAGAATTAGCATCCCCTTTTATGATTGATGTTTGTCCTATTGGTAGATCCAAGCTCATGGCATCAATTAACAAATGTTCTGGTTTGGGACTCAGTTTTTCAATAGCTTCAGCCATAGCAAGCTTGGTTGCTTCATAAATATTGACGTCATCAATCACATGATTATCCTTAATACCAATACCGACAGCTACTGCTTCCTTCATCACCTGCTTATAAATGGCTTCATGTTTAGATTTTGGAATCTTTTTACTGTCATTGAGACCTTTTATTTTGCAAAGCTTTGGTAAGATAACCGCTGCAGCTACAACTGGGCCAGCTAAAGGACCACGTCCAACTTCATCAACACCTGCGATAAGTTCAATTCCCTGAGCATAAAGCGATTTTTCGTAACTGAGCATCATTTCTAAGCGTTCTTCCTCAGCAATCTCAGCTAGGATAGCTTTGCGACGTTGCTTTATGGCAGTCTGTACACCAGATCGACTATCTTCCTCAAAACTTGCCCATCGGTAGTCATCAAGATCTGTCAATGCTGCCAATTGCTCCTTGACTTCTTTAATTGTCGCCATCAGTATCGACCCCAACAATATCAAGTGTGTAACGACCTAGTTTTCCATCACGAACTTCTTTGACAAATAGATTATAGAAACGGTCATAATCTTCACGGAAGCCAAGTTTTCGAGTCATTTCCATAATGATTTCTGGTGCCTCTTCTTCAAGGTCAATCCCTTTGAAGCGTTCCTCTAAACGTTCAGGATAGTAAGTTTTAAAATAGTTGAGTCCAAATATCGTCACTTCATCCATTGGCAATAGCTGGTCCTTGATGGCACCAGTCAAAGCGAGTTTCAATCCAACCAATTCATCTTCAAACTTAGGCCACAAAATACCTGGAGTATCAAGAATTTCCAAGTCTTTATTAGACTTCAACCACTGTTGACCTTTTGTAACGCCGGGTTTATTTCCTACAACAGCAATCTTTTTACCAGCTAAGCGGTTCATCAAGGTAGATTTCCCTGCATTTGGAATCCCAATAATCATGGTTCGTAAGGTCTCTTTCTGAATACCGCGTTCACGTAGCCGTTGAATCTTGTCAGCCATAAGACTCTTAGCAGCGTCTGTTACCAATTTAACTGTAGATTGTTCCTTGGAATTGATGGCCAAGGTTTTAATCCCTTGACTCTTAAAATAGGTACGCCATTCTTTCGTACGATTACTGTCAGCGAGGTCAGCCTTATTGAGAATTAGAAGCTTTGGTTTATCGCCAACAATTTTGGTCAGCATAGGGTTCTGACTCGAAAGTGGCAAACGTGCATCCACTAAAATTGTAACAAAATCAACATGTTTAAGGTTCTCCTGAACCTGTCGACGGGCCTTAGACATGTGGCCTGGAAACCATTGAATAGTAGCCATATATGTTTCTCCTTTTGTATTCTTAGCAAAATATCATTTAAAATCTTTAAAAAAAGCCAAATCATTGGCTTTGCTTTACTTATTATTATAACAGATTTAATTTGAGATGCCCAATTGATAAAGGTTACCTACCCCTCAACAGGCATAAAGTTACCAACAATCTTACCAATGATTCGAGGATCTTCGTCATAGGGTGCAAACTTATCACCATAACGTTTATTGAGAGAAACTAAACGAAGACCCTCTTCCTCACGATAGACCTTTTTGATATAGGTTTGACCATCCCAGTCTACAGCATAAACAGCTCCATCATAATCAAAGCCCGTTTGTTTGATTAGCACTACTTCTCCATTTAGGTAGGTAGGTTCCATAGAGTCTCCAAAAACCCATGACGCAAAATCATGATCTAATTCTTCATCATAGAAAACTTCATCGTAATTGCCATCACCAAAGTAAGTATAACCTGTTCCGGCTGACAAACGCTCGAAAACTTTGTAAGAATATAACGGAATAACAGGTGCCTTCTGCTTTTCTGCTTCTTGCTCCTCCAAGAGAGCATTAGTGAGTCGCAAAGCTTCCTGACGATTTTCCTCATTTAATTCCAAGTAGACTTCTACAATCTCATGTTCAGATAGAAAATATGTCTCAGCTACACCAAAAAGTTCAGCCAATACCGATAGATTCTTTTGATTTGGTTTCGTCTTACCATTTTCCCAGTTAAAATAAGAGGAGCGAGAAATTCCTAGATGCTTAGCCACTGCGGCCTGACTCATTCCTTGTGCTTCTCGAATTTCCTTAAGTCGTTGTCCTGAAAACATAGCTACCTCCGTAAGTTAATAAACTAACATAAGTTTATCAAAAAAAGCAGTTAACTTCAAGTGAAACTAACTACTTTTACAATTCTCTTTTGTATTATTCTTTAACTAAAAATTCTAGATGGTTTAGTGCCTCTTCTATATAAGCCATATCCTGTTCACTATCTGCTTCGACAAGATGGTAATGAACGCCATTTGTTAAATCAGATAAGGGGCGAAAGTCATTTGACGATGATTGATCTAAAAAATGAATAACATCTCGACGACAAGTCAATTTCAACAAAGTCTGAATTTCTCCGTAAACTGGATGATCTATCATGATATTTTGAATACGTCCTCCATTATCAACAATAGCCAAAAGCTCATCTTCCATATCTGACACAGTATGATTCACCTTAAACAGTCTACGTATATAACAATTGTCATCGCTACTTTTATAGATATAGCCCCTATTAGTTGAAATAATCTGGGCACCATCTGCACGTAAGAGGGCAATATCTTGAACAATGATTTGACGTGTCACACCAAAATGCTCCGCCAAACTTTGTCCATTCATTGCTTCTTTAGCTCCCTTTAAGAGTGCCAATAATTCTTCTTTTCGATTTGAAGCCATAGACAAACCCTCCCTCTTTCAACTAGCGTATTTTTCGGATACTTTTGAAAATCGTTAATGCTATTACATAATCTATCATACTATGGATAATAGTGCCAAAACCAACTAAAACAAAAAGAACATAGAACAGTTTTTGGAAATCCTCACCAGTTACAGAATAAAAAATCACGCAAGCAAGAACTTCACCTAAGGCATGGATAAGTCCTAAAACAAAGTTGAAAAGTAATGATGATTTATGGTTTTCTATCGTTTGTGGAAATTTTTTCAAATAGAGTGCGCCTAAAAAACCAAATATAATATGAGAAAATGCTCTAAAAACAACCACAATCGGATAGCCCGCCATAAAGTATCCCAAACTAGAAGCTAAGATAACAAAAGCTGCTACCCAGGGCGATATAAACATAGCTAGAAATATTGGAACATGACTCCCCAAAGTATACGAAGCCGGTGGGATGATTAGTTTAATTGGCATAATACTTGGGATAAGGATAGCAATTGCAGTTAATAAAGCTGCAAAGGTCATTTCTTGAATTCTCTTTTTAGGTTTCATTATTTACTCCTTTTACTGTATATACATTAGTATATTACAGTGTATAGTTATATAAGTCAATAATTTTCAGAAAAAAACACTAGAGCAAAGTGCCCTAGCGTTCTAAGTTTCTTATTTACGTTTTTTCTTAGCTTTTTTCATCTTGTTAGCTTGACGCTTCATCGCATGTTTCATGGCAAATGAACCAACCTTACCTTTAAGACCACCACCAAGCATTTGGCTTAGATCCATATTACCAAGATCTGGCATACCTGCGCCACCCATCATGCCTTCAAGAGCAGACATGTCCATATTACCCATATCAGGCATATTTGGCATGTTTTTTGGCAGATTATTTGGGTTAAGACCCATTTGACGCATCATTTGCTCCATATCACCAGACATAACACCTTGCATCATTTGTTTGGCTTGGTTGAAGTCTTTAATAAACTTGTTTACTTCAATAAAGGTATTCCCTGAACCATTTGCAATACGGCGACGACGACTTGGTGTCAAAAGATCTGGATTTTCACGCTCTTCTGGTGTCATTGATGATACAATGGCACGCTTGCGTGCAATCTGTTTCTCGTCTACTTTAACATTAGCCAAGGCTGGATTGTTAGCCATACCTGGCAACATCTTAAGCAAATCCTCCATAGGACCCATATTTTGTACTTGGTCTAATTGGTCGATGAAGTCATTGAAGTCAAAGGTATTTTCACGCATCTTTTCAGCCAACTCAAGAGATTTTTTCTCGTCGTACTCTTGAGAAGCTTTTTCAATAAGGGTAAGAAGGTCACCCATACCTAAGATACGGCTTGACATACGGTCTGGGTGGAAAGTCTCAATATCTGTGATTTTCTCACCAGTACCTGTGAATTTAATTGGCTTACCAGTAATCTCACGAATAGAAAGAGCCGCACCACCACGTGTGTCACCGTCAATTTTAGTAAGAACGACACCTGTGATATCTAGTTGTTCATTGAACTCCTTGGCAACGTTAGCAGCTTCCTGACCAATCATGCTATCTACAACCAAGAGAATTTCGTTTGGATGAACAAAATCCTTAATATCATGCAACTCTTGCATGAGAGTCTCGTCAATCTGCAAACGACCAGCCGTATCAATCAAGACATAGTCATTCTTATTGGCACGCGCTTGTTCCAAACCATTTCTGACAATCTCAACCGCCGGTGTCTCTGTACCCATATCAAAAACAGGAACATTGATTTGTTGTCCCAAAGTCTTCAACTGGTCAATGGCTGCTGGACGATAGATATCCGCAGCAATCATCATCGGACGGGCTTCTTGTTCTTTAATCAGCTTATTAGCCAATTTACCAGCAAAGGTTGTTTTACCAGCCCCTTGAAGACCAACCATCATAATGATTGTTGGAATCTTTGGAGATTTCTCAATTTCAGATGTTTCAGACCCAAGAATATCTGTCAATTCTTCATTAACGATCTTGATGATTTGTTGCGAAGCATCAAGAGTATCAATGATTTCGTGACCTACAGCACGTTCACGAACACGTTTAATGAATGTCTTAACAACTGGTAGGGCTACATCTGCTTCAAGGAGTGCCAAACGAATCTCTTTAGTAACTTCTTGAACTTCTTTCTCTGAAAGTTTTCCTTTACGTCTTAAATTTTTGAAAACGCCTTGCAAGCGTTCCGTTAAGCTTTCAAAAGCCATATGTCATTTCCTCTCTTACTTTCGGCTTGAATCTAATCTCTATTATCAATGCTGCTAAGCACAGCAATTTGTTCCTGAAGATAGCTATCGTCTGGGTATTTTTCCATAATATCATCAAAAATTTGGCTACGGACGATGTAATCTGAATACATATGTAATTTCATCTCGTAAGCTTCTAGAATCTTCTCAGTACGCTTGATGTTATCATATACGGCCTGACGACTCACACCAAATTCCTCGGCAATTTCTGCCAAACTATAATCATCCGCATAATATAGCTCAATATAGTTCATCTGCTTATCTGTCAACAGTGCAGCATAGAACTCGAAAAGGGCATTCATGCGATTGGTTTTTTCAATTTCCATAAGCTCCATTTTACCATAAAATCATAGTGTTAGCACCATTCTTGTGCAGAAAAAAGCAGTGACTTCTAATTATTCTCCAAATAAAATTCAAAACGGTCGCCCACATAGTAACTTCGTACATATTCGAAAGCCTGCCCGTCTTGGAGGAAGGAAATCTGTGTCAAACTCAAGAGAGCGTCACCAGTCATAACCTTGAGGTGCTTGGCTAGACTACTATTGGCCAAACTAGCTGATATGGTCTGCTGACTTTTCCCTATTTCATAGCCATTATCAGTTAATGTCTTGAAGAAATGTTCGGTAATTTCTGATTCCTTGAAACCTCGGATAATCTTCTCAGGGATACTAGCAATCTCATAGGCAACTGGAAGATCGTCCGCAAAACGAACACGTTCCATACGAATGACATAGGACTGCGGTAAAACACCTAAATTCTTGATTTCAAATTCATTGGGATGTACACGTTTATAAGAAATGAGCTCACTAGATGGTTTCTTGCCTTGGGATTTAACAATCTCTGTGAAACTCGTGGTTCCACGCATCTTTTCCTTAACTCGACTGCTAGCCACAAAGGTTCCACTGCCTGGTTTGCGTTCTAAAATCCCCTCATCTACTAAAAGTGTTATGGCCTGACGCACTGTCATACGACTCACATCAAAAGTCTCGCAAAGATCTCGCTCGCTAGGGAGACGTTGCCCGATTTTCCAAGTACCATCATCAACATCTTCCTTAATCTTATCATGTATGCGAATATACGCTGGTAACATCTAATACCCCCTTCTGTACCCCTATTTTACAAAAAAAGTAACAGAATTGTAAAGATGAGTATGATACTTACAGTTTCTCTTATAAATCTAGGTGCTAAGTCCATAAATTTGTGATACAATGATTGCATAAGAAAGAGTCCATGTGTGACGTAAAAAGAAAGGGTAATAATGACTGACATTTCTACTTTGAATGATGTGCAGAAAATCATTGTTCTAGACTATGGTAGCCAATACAATCAGCTGATTGCACGTCGTATTCGTGAATTTGGTGTTTTCTCTGAATTGAAGAGCCATAAAATTACCGCTGATGAAGTCCGTGCCATCAATCCTATCGGTATCGTACTTTCTGGTGGTCCTAACTCTGTTTATGCCGAAGATGCATTTGGTATTGACGAAGAGATTTTCGAGCTTGGTATCCCAATTCTTGGTATCTGTTACGGAATGCAACTTTTGACCCACAAACTCGGTGGTAAAGTTGTTCCTGCTGGTGAAGCAGGTAACCGTGAGTATGGCCAATCAACACTTCGCCTTCGTACCCAATCAGAACTCTTTGCAGGAACTCCTGAAGAACAAGTTGTTCTTATGAGCCACGGTGATGCAGTTACAGAAATTCCAGAAGGTTTCCATCTTGTTGGTGACTCAGTAGATTGCCCATTCGCCGCGATGGAAAATACTGAGAAAAACTTCTATGGTATTCAATTCCACCCAGAAGTTCGTCACTCTGTATATGGTAATGATATCTTGAAAAACTTTGCTTTTGGTATCTGTGGTGCCAAAGGTGACTGGTCAATGGCTAACTTCGTAGATATGCAAATTGCACAAATCCGTGAAACAGTTGGTGACCGTAAAGTCCTTCTTGGACTCTCAGGTGGGGTTGACTCATCTGTTGTTGGTGTCCTTTTGCAAAAAGCTATTGGTGATCAATTGACATGTATCTTCGTTGACCACGGTCTTCTCCGTAAAGGTGAAGGTGACCAAGTTATGGAGATGCTTGGAGGTAAATTTGGCCTTAACATTATCCGTGTTGATGCTTCTAAACGCTTCCTAGACCTCTTGGCTGGTGTTGATGATCCTGAGAAAAAACGTAAAATTATTGGTAACGAGTTTGTTTACGTCTTTGATGACGAAGCAAGCAAACTTAAAGGTGTAGACTTCCTAGCTCAAGGGACACTTTACACTGATATTATTGAATCAGGTACTGAGACAGCTCAAACAATCAAATCTCACCACAACGTTGGTGGTCTTCCAGAAGACATGCAATTTGAATTGATTGAACCACTTAATACCCTCTTTAAAGATGAAGTTCGTGCCCTTGGTACTGAAATGGGGATGCCTGATGAAGTCGTTTGGCGTCAACCGTTCCCAGGACCAGGACTTGCCATCCGTGTTATGGGTGAGATCACTGAAGAGAAACTTGAAACCGTTCGTGAGTCTGATGCTATCCTTCGTGAAGAAATTGCCAAAGCTGGTCTTGATCGTGATGTATGGCAATACTTCACTGTTAACACAGGCGTTCGTTCTGTCGGTGTTATGGGTGATGGCCGTACTTACGACTACACTATCGCTATCCGTGCTATCACTTCAATCGACGGTATGACAGCTGACTTTGCGAAACTTCCATGGGAAGTTCTTCAAAAGATTTCTGTTCGAATCGTTAACGAAGTTGACCACGTTAACCGTATCGTCTACGATATTACAAGTAAACCACCTGCAACAGTAGAGTGGGAATAAAAAATAAACCTAATTTAAAGCGACTTGATTGATTTAACAGCATTTTGAATTGTTTTAAAACGCTAAAATCTAATTACTTATATTTGGTTCCCCACCAAAATTCCCACCAGAATTTCTTTCTGGTGGGGATTTTTTATATCTTAATTACAAAAATAGAGCAATAAGCAATGATATGGGGTCAGAAAAATTTTTCCTTTTCTGCTGTTCAGTACTAACTCTTACATCATACCTAGATAATGGGGTAAAATCAAAACTCTCTGATTATTATTTATTTGTAAAAAAATTCACTTTAATCATTTGCTATATTTCCTTCGTTCACATTTAGTCCATAAATTTCAAAATCATGATAGAATCCATTATAGAACTCGAATTGGGAGATTTCGCTTTCCTTTTTAAAACCTAAACTGATTGGTATAAACTTACTTTTAACATTATCAACATCTATATAAATCAAAAGCTTATCAATTTTAAATTTGGATGGAATGATTTTTATTAATTTTTTTAAACCCTGTTTTACAAAACCTTGATTTTCATATTTTTCTGATATCCAATATCCAATTTCGGCTTGATGTTTTTGTAAATCAATATTATGTATATCTATCATCCCTACTGGTTTCTGATTGACGCAAATTGTTAACATAAATAACTCATTGCGCTCCATTTTTTCACGTGCATACTTTATAAACGCTTTTTCATTTTCAAGACTTTTCATATTTTCCACCCAAGGAAGCCACTTAGCAAGACGTTCTCGTTCAGTAGAAACAGTCTCATATAACCCTTCACTATGGCTATCCGATATATAAAAAAGTTGGCATCGTTTCCCACGTGATTTAAACTCTATGAATAGTTCCGAGTCCAAGTTGGTAGAATCCATTTCATACTCCTTGTTATAAATGATAATATTCTTTAACTCTTTATTTACGAAATCATTATATAACTTTTTTGCTACTTTTCATATGAATAAAATTTTGTCTATCTTTTTAAGGTCAGAGCCTATTACAACAACAGACGAATTAAGGTAAAACTAAAGGACCTAGTCCTATATAGTAGAGAACTAAATCCTTCACTTAAATTATTTGTCTAACTTTCTGGTATCAGTGCAAGTCTACACCACTCGACTCTTCACATAGTCAGGATAGCATAGATAGATGTTTGCTTACTTAGTGAAATCCAATACTTTACGTCCTTGAATTTCACCTTTTTCCATTTGATCAAAGACTTCTACCGCTGTATCAACAGGAACAGTTTCAACAACCGGTACTACCAATCCTTGTGCACCAAAGTCGAAGGCTTCTTCTAAGTCTTTACGTGTACCTACAAGAGATCCAACAACACGGATACCATCTAGAACTGTTTTGACAATTGAGAGCTCCATATATTCAGATGGGAGACCAACCGCAACGACTGTTCCACCAGCACGTACACTATCGATAGCCTGATTGAAAGCAACCTTGGAAACAGCGGTTACAACAGCACTGTGTGTACCGCCAGTTTTTTCTTGGATATAGCCTGCTACATCTTCAACTTCTTTACCGTTCACCACTAAATCAGCACCAGATTCTTTAGCCAAATCAAGTTTATCTTGGTTGATATCAACAGCCACTACTCGTGCATTGAAAACTTTCTTAGCATATTGAATAGCCAAGTTACCTAGTCCTCCAGCGCCATAAATAGCTACCCATTGACCAGGTTCAACTTTAGCTTCTTTAATAGCTTTATATGTTGTAACTCCCGCACAGGTAATAGATGAAGCTTGAGCAGGATTAAGTCCTTCTGGAACTTTCACAGCATAGTCAGCGGTAACCAAAGCATAGTCACTCATACCACCATCAACACTATAACCAGCATTTTTTACAGAGCGACAGAGTGTTTCACGACCAGTTGTACAATATTCACAATGACCACATCCTTCGAAGAACCAAGCGATTGATACACGATCACCTTTTTTAAGTGTTTCAACCCCTTCGCCAACTTCTTCAACAATACCAATTCCTTCGTGTCCTAAGATACGACCTGGAACTTGACCAAAGTCTCCATGAGCTACGTGAAGGTCAGTATGGCAAACACCACAGTATTCGACTTTAACCAAAGCTTGACCATGACCAACTACTGCTGGTTTTTCATGTTCAACAACTTCAACACCTGTGCTTGCTTGATTAACAACAACTGCTCTCATCTTAATTACCTCCATATGATAACTTTTAACACCTTCATTATAGCACTTACAGAGGTAATATCAACGCTTACATAAAGTTTTTCTTAGCTTGCGAAAACTTTCTTGAAAAGTCTCTATACAAATTCGATAAGTACTATTTTTTCTGCTGATATAGCTATATTTCAATCATTCCCAAGATATCTATACTGTCTCACAAGTGTCTTGGAATCCGGTAGGCCGACTTCAAAATGGAAATAATGATTGCGTCCATCTCTGGCATTCTCTTTATTTAATAAAAAATAATTCTTTTGACTGATGGCCATCTCCCTCATAATATCATCCGTCAAAAAGGTTAAGGGAATATCCATGGCAGAATAGCGATAAAAGTCTTCTTCAAATTTTAAATAGCTAGCAGAAAAATAGTCAATTTGAAGTTTATCATCATAAATTTTTCTCTTCCTCATCTATGTTTTCAACCCCCAAACTAATTTCTAATATATCCTTTGTTAGAATACATTTATGTCGCTTGCAAGATTTTATAGTAACTTGATTAAAATTCAAGTCAACCACATAGCCACTACATCTACAGCACCTACCTTGATCCTTTATCTGGAAATTTCCCAATAATTGACCTGAATAAAGCTGGTTTAATAAAGTAAACTTCTCTAAATCATCCAAATGACTCGTAAGATTTTCTTTAGTCTTATCTTCATGTAGGGAACTTGTGTGTTCTGACAAGAAAAAGCCCATCCACTTCATCATTCCCCTATCTTTATGTTCCCTAGCTGATTGAAAGGGAAGGTAACTACGGTCTATCATTTTAAGCCATCTAATCCCCCAGCCGAGTGTCCACCAATAAGCTTACTTCGAGCAAGACTCCTAGATGCCCCCTGTAAAGAAGTCGCTTTTTGAATGGTCGTAAAGCCAAATTCCTGACGAATACTATCTATAGCTGACTGAAGCCTTTCTTCTTTATCAATGTCATCTGGATTATCAAATAAAGAAAGAATTTGAAACCCTTCATCTACAAAATTTGCATAAGAGACACTCACACTTCGAACAGCCCCTCCTTGATATTTCTTCCTAAAGAGTGCAATGACATGTCCTATTAATATCCTTGTGTTATTAGCAGGTTCAATCTTCATCTGTGCTTGTAGCGAACGCTTGCCCTCTAACTTTGAAAATCCAATGCTAATGGAAACTTGACAAGCTTTCTTATGAGCTCGTCTTAACCTAATGGCTACCTGCTCCGCCATCTCTCTTAGAATCAATTCAATATCAGCTTGACGCTCATAGTCTCGTGGTAAGATTTGAGAATTTCCTAAGCCAAGTGACTTTGGTTTATAAGGTTTATGAACATTACTCTCATCAATACCGTTAGCATGAAAAAAGAGGTCTAAACCTACAATACCTAACTCCTTTTTAAGAATATCAGGATTGCTATTAGCAAGTTCTCGAATGGAGCAAATTCCCAACTTGTTTAGCCGCTTCTCCATCCGCTTACCAATCCCCCAGAAATCAGTCATATGGGGAATATTCCAAACCTTAGTCTCGACATCTTCATAGGACCAGTTGGCTCTCATAGTAGCCGTATGTTTAGCCTCATTATCAAGAGCTAACTTAGCCAATAAGGGATTGCTGTTAGACATTCCAACTGTCGAGTAAATGCCTGTCTCCCTCCAAATATCTCTTTGAATACGCCCTGAAATCATATCTAACTTATCTTTTCTAGTAACAGTCCTATCGGGTATAAAGTAATTCAGTGACGACGTGAGATCAATGAAACCCTCATCAATGGAATAGGGAAGAATATCTTCAACACTGGCATAATTCTGGAAAATGTGTTGAATCTGGATATTCTTTTTTATATAGAGATCCATTCTAGGAGGAACGATAAAGGTAACCTTGGCCCAAGATTCGATGTAATCTACAAAATCTCTATCCGTTGGAAGTCCCTGCTTTTTGGCATTATAATAATGAAACTTACGAGAATGAATGTCAAAAGGTAAGTCATAAGAACGACTAACATTTGACTTGCCAAAAACTTGCTTAAATATAGGGGAAGAGGCTAGTATCAAACCATTCGCATTTTCAGCCCTACTCATCACACATAGAGAGGTCTTAAGAGGGTGCAGTCCACGTTCAACACACTCCACACTTGCATAGAAAGATTTCATATCTACAAAAGCAATGTCACTTTGCGGTTCTCTTGAATAATCAAAATATCCCATGCTCGCCCTTTCGTTAGTTTATAAACTAACACTAGTATAAATTATAACTTCTTATATTTCAAGTATTTTCCATAAAAAAATAACAACATCCCTTCTATAATGTTGTTATCCTTCTATTTTGGCTCTATAATTTCTGTAGTGGGTAAAACCACTGTAGAGATTATAGAGCTTTTTAAGTGTACACAAAAAGTCCCATA
>NZ_JACLQK010000040.1:0-3586 GCF_016648645.1 Streptococcus sp. 22.1
GTTTATTATTGATTTCACTGACCGCAATGTCAATAAATAAAATGTGCCATATATTATCAAAAAGAAAAACAGAAAAAGCAACAAAGATAGCATTATAATATTGCCTGCAACCAATGTATCCATAAATAAATATTTATAGAAAATAAGCAACATACTACCATTTATTATCCCAATTAATACAGGAATAAGGAAAAGTATACCTATTTCATATCCGACAATCCGATTAATCATTTTTTTACTATAACCTAACTTACTCAGATAGCTATATTCTTCTTTATTTTCCATGATTTCTATGAGGCTTGTAAAGTATAGAATACTACCTGTACAAATAATAAAGAGTATGGATAGGAAGGTTATAAAGATATAAGTCGCAATATTAGCAGTCTTTACTGTGTGTTCCCTACTATAACTACTGATAACATCAGGAACCGTACTAAACTGATTGTAAAATGTTTCACTTGACCTAATTGAATCTCCATTAAAAGTCCTAATTGTCATTTTTTTCTCTGGAAAACGAGAACTAAGCTCAGCATATAATTTATCAGAAACCACCAGAGTCGTGACACTTGTAGAAAAACTAAAAACATTATTCGTTGATACTTGTTTTACAGTAACATCGTATGCATTTTCCAAATTAAAGGTTTTCCCTAGGCTAATTTCTGTTGGAAAATAATTTATTAACAATGGTAGTGACTCACTACCTTCAATAGAATTTTTTCTTCCTTGAGCTTTCATTAACTCTTTATAATCACTGTAATTAATTATATCAAAATAAGGAATTGTTTGCCCAGATTCTGTGATAGTCACTTCTGGGTTAGTGTTCAATCTCAATAGGTTAATATCAACTAAACTCACTTGCCCATTCTCTAAAATATTTGTAACATTGACTTGACCATTTTCTGATTCAACATTATATTCTATCGCAGATGGAGTCAATCTTTCTATTCCATTAAGAGAATAAGCATAAAGCATTACCATAATTCCAGTAACTGAAACGGTTAGTGTTAAAAGCCCCCCCAAGACTGTTAATAATTTATTTTTTGTCGCAATACGATAGTTAAATTTAGGATAGATAATATTAGAGAGAGGACGATATAACCTTTTTTTCTTTTCTTTTAAGAAAGAAATTACAAAAGTCAATCCATATCTGATTGTAAAAATTGAGCCTAAAATAACTAAGATAATTATCAAAAGAGAAATTGGTACCATCCCTACGCTTAATAGCATCTTTCGTGTGGATGAAAACACTGTCGTCAAACATAAAACATATGACAATAGCAATGCGGTAATAGCAATAATAGCTCTGACTTTTCTTATCCTGATTTTTTTCTCAGCCTTTTTTGAGAAATTAACAAATTCAATCAATGACTGTTTAGCAATAATAACTCCATTTGTGATGAAATTAATCAGAAAAACTACGACTAATATTCCTAAAGACTCTATAATCTCTTTAACTGTAATAAACCACTGAACTTCCATTGTTAAATCCAATAGATGAGTAATTACCAGTACAGCTAAAAAATATAAAGTAGGTCCTAGCAATAAACTTACCAAGTAACTCAGAACTAGAATAACAAGATTTTCTAAAGTTAGTAATTTTGTTAATTCTCTTTTTGAAAACCCTAGTATTGCTAAGACTCCAAGGTCTTGACTGCGTTTTTTTACAAAGAAATTATTGAAGTAGATTAAGAATACCACCAAAAATACAATCAAAAATAACAATGAACCATTAGCGATAACTAGAGCTTGACCACTATCCCCAATTTTTTCTGCGATGATTTTATCTGAAATAAAATTTAAAAAAGCTATAAAAATACTTAATAAACCGATCGTAGCTAGAAAATAGATACGATATAACGGAAAATTCTTTTTAATGTTAGATTTTGTAATTGACCAAATCATATTACTCTCCTCTATCGGATAAAGCTTGACTAATTACATCGTAAAACGACTCTCCACAATCTTTTTTATCAATCTCCATGTGAAGTTTCCCATCTTTGAGGAGTATAACTCTGTCGGCATAAGAAGCTGATAAAACATCATGAGTAACCATTAGAATAGTTACCTTTTCCGTTTTATTGATTTCACTCAAAATCATCATTGTTTCCTCAGAAGATTTCAAGTCAAGTGCTCCTGTTGGTTCGTCAGCAAAAATAATTTCTGGGTCTTTAATGATTGCTCTGATAATACTGGCCCTCTGTCTTTGACCTCCAGAAAGTTGATAAGGGTATTTTTTCAACTGTTCATGTAAATTAAATCTTTTTGCATAGCTATTTATCAAATCATCAATCTTTGAAGAATCAACATTTTTTAAAGACAAAGCAACAGAAATATTCTCCCTAATGGTTAGACTGTCTAACAGCATATAATCTTGAAAAACAAAACCAATATCATTTTTTCTAAAATTAGTTGCCTCCTTATCAGAGAATGTGCTAATCTCTTTATCCGCACAATAAATATTCCCACTATCAATTTTATCAATAATTGAAGTAACATTTAAAAGCGTCGTTTTCCCACTACCGCTACGCCCCATGACAGCTACAAATTCTCCTTTTTCCACAATCAAATTGATATGGTCTAGAGCATAATTCAGTTGATTGGGATATTTTTTGCAAACATCTTTTAATACTAATTGTTTCATTTTACCTCTTCCTCCTGATATTTATTCATATATGAGTCATATAAGTCACAATAATACTTATTATTTTTGTACAAATAATAATGGTTTCCATAGTCAATAATTTTGCCATTATCCATTATTAAAATCTTATCAGCTTTTTCAACTGTATTAAGTCTGTGGGTAACCAAAACCCTCGTACAATGTAAAGCCTCAACACTTTTTTGGATTATTCTTTCAGTTTTTACATCTAAAGCTGATGTAGGTTCGTCAAGAACTAAGATTCTAGGGGTGGTTACAAGTTCTCTTGCTAAAGAAATCCGTTGTTTTTGCCCCCCAGATATTGATGGATTATCTCGAAAAAGTAGAGTATGAAACTTCATTGGCATACTCATGATATCATCATATATTGATACTCTTTTACAAGTTTCAATAACCTGTTCTCCTGAAACAGATTCTCTCCCTAGCGAAATATTATACATCACATCCCCATCAAACATGGGAGAATCTTGAGATACAAAAGCCGATATATTCCTAAAATCTTTTTTATCAATTTTAGAGTAGGATATATTGTTGTATGTGATGTCTCCACTACTAGGGCTTACATAGCCTAACAACATCTTAGCTAGAGTTGTCTTTCCACTTCCACTTTTCCCTATAATTGCAACAAATTCTCCTGAATGGACTTTTAGGTTTATTCCATTTAACACTTTTGCCCCATTTAACTCATATTGATAGTTTATATTTTTTAAATTTATCTCTATATCTGTATCCTCTGATAACTTATAAGTACCATTCGTCTCATTATCAAGAGTTGATATCTCTAATACCCTTTCGTAATGCTTAACACCATATAGAATCTCATCAATCGAATTCAAAATATTATTAATGGGATTAATAAAATTTAAAACCATCATATAAAGAAGAATAAGCTCACCACTGCCACTATTTGGTGAATAATATAGAAAC
>NZ_JACLQK010000041.1:0-3446 GCF_016648645.1 Streptococcus sp. 22.1
GGTATAAATAATATTTTGTTGTTAGAAATAATTAAAACTCTCAGTAATGCATTATGGAAGACGAGTGTTTTTTTTCTAGTTCTTGATACCTTATATGCTATAATAACACAGTACTTTTATAAAAACGTATTTTCTAGTTCGAAAAAAGCTCATTTAATTGGATTATTTAGTGGAGATTTTTCGAGCAATGAATGGTTTATTTTGACATGGGTTGTTTCTTCTTTGTTTTTTATCTATCAGATTTTTGAATCAATTTATACAATAATCAGAGATAGTCAAAACAAAGATTATCTTGATAGCTTAAAAAAAAGTAAGTGGAAAAACTGATTAATAGAGAAGAATAAGGTTGTTTCTAACAAGGATTATAAGAGTAGTATAGTTAGCATGTTTAAAAATGTTTAAAATTTGGAGATATTATTCAAAAAAACACACGGTTATTTTTCCGTGTGTTCTTTGATATAGGCCAGTTTTTTCTCTCGGCTTTTTTTCTTAAAGCGCGCTTCGGCGCTCATGGCTTTAGGCTTGCTAGCGAAGGCTTCTGAGTAGAGGAGTTTAACTGGTAGGCGGGCTCTGGTATACTTAGCGCCCTTGCCTGCGTTATGGGTTTTGAGGCGGCGTTCGACATCTGTGGTGTAGCCTGTATAGAGGGTGCCATCAGCACACTCAACCACATACATGTAGGCCTTGCTATCCTTTTCTGTCATCGTTTAGGACTCACCCTCGGTCTTTTTCCCAAAGTAAATCTCAAAGATTTCGTCGGTATAGTCACCATTTTCCTTATGCACAAAGAGAGGTGGAAGGATTTTCAAGCCATCTGTTGAACCGTCTTTAATGGCTTCAATCAGGAGCATATTTGCCTCACGTCCCATCTTAGGATAGATAAACTGGATGCGTTTAGGTGCTAGATTGTACTGGCGCATGGTGTCAATGATATCCAAAAAGCGGTCAGGGCGATGTACCATAGCAATGCGTCCATTAGATTTGAGGGCATGACGAGCGACCTGGCAAATTTCTTCTAAATTCGTCGTGATTTCGTGTCGTGCCAAGAGGTAATGCTCTGACAGATTTTTCTTAGACGTTTCTGTCGCCTTAAAGTAGGGGGGGTTACAGAGGATAAGGTCCACCTGAGATCGTGGGGCATGGTTAAGCAAATTTTTTAGGTCGTCATTGACAACAGTCACTTGATTCTCTAGTTGATTAAGAGTTACGGAACGCTTGGCCATATCAGCCAGGCGTTCTTGCAACTCAACCAAGGTAATCGGTGCCTCAGTGCGTGTGCTGGCAAAGAGGCCAACGGCACCATTTCCCGAACAGAGGTCGACAATTAATCCCTTCTTTGGAATTTTTGGAAACCGAGAGAGGAGGACGCTATCAATAGAGTAGCTGAAGACCTCCTTATTTTGAATGATTTTCACATCTGTAGAGAAGAGCTGGTCAATGCGTTCTCCGTCTTTTAAAATTGGATTTGTCATAGTTTTTATTGTAACAAAAAACAGCTCCCAAAGGAACTGTTGCGAGTGATTACTCTAGGACACCGAAGGTATATCCTTGATTTTTGAAATATTCGATAATTTGTGGAAGGGTCTGAACGGTGAGCTCCTTACCAGCAGTGTCGTGCATAAGCACAACCTTAACATGACTCTCAGGGAAATATTTTTGTGAACCATCTAAGTAGGCCATCATGGTTTCAGACGTCGTTGGGCGAACAGAGGCGGGTTCTGCATCACCACAAAGCATGTTCCAGTCAATCCACTCGATACCTTCCTTGGCGAGGGCTTGGTCAGTACTTTCTAGACCTTGCCATGACATATGACCACCAGGATAACGGAAAATTCTTGTCTTGAAGTCCTTACCTAAGATAGCTTGGAAATTAGCCATGGTTTGGTTAACCTCAGAAACAATCTGACTTTGATTAGGAACACGTCCTGGATAAAGGAGATTAAAGTTGTGGCTGAGGCTATGGTTGGCAATAGCATGTCCTTCTGTAATTTGTCGTTTGAGGATGTCCGCATTTTCTTGTGTAATGGTGTAACCAATGTGGAAGAATGTGGCGTGAACACCGTATTCTTTCAAAATACTCATGACTTGTGGGGTCAGTGTTGGATCAATCCCATCGTCAAACGTTAAAAAGACGACCTTGTCGTCAATATCCTGAGACTTGCCTCGAATAGTGTTATTCACAGCAGTAACATCGTAAGCATAGTCAGAAGCTGCAATGCTGTGGTTACTACCTTTCTTGAGTTGTGTTTCATCATCTTCTTTAGCTTTTTCTGAAGATGAGCTTGTGCTATTAGCGACTTGTTCAGTCTTTTCAGCCTTGGCTACTTGTTCAGATTTCGTGTTATGGCGTTGGAATAGGACAAAGCCCAGGATAGCCAGAACAGACAAGTTTGCAATAATGAGGCAAAGATTAAGTGCCTTTCGATTTTTCCCTATAATCTCAATACTTTTTTTCATAGTTACATTATAGCTCAAACTATTAGAAAGTGCCACACCATTTTCAATAGTTTACAAAGAAATTCGATGAAAAAAGCGCTCCTTTTTTTGGTATAATAGAAAAAACTTGTAGAAAAAGAGGTAAAAACGTGTTTTACGCTTATTTACGTGGGCTTGTTGTCTTCCTTCTATGGATTATCAATGGGAATGCCCATTACCACAATCGCGATAAATTATTGAACAAGGACGAAAACTATATCTTGGTTGCTCCGCACCGAACTTGGTGGGACCCTGTTTATATGGCTTTTTCAGCTCGTCCTAAGCAGTTTATTTTCATGGCTAAGAAAGAACTCTTCAAGAGTCGTATCTTTGGTTGGTGGATCCGTATGTGTGGAGCCTTCCCAATTGACCGTGAAAATCCTGGTCAAGAAGCTATCAAGTACCCTGTTAACATGCTTAAGAAGAGTAACCGTAGTTTGATTATGTTCCCAAGTGGTAGCCGCCATTCATCTGATGTTAAGGGTGGGGTTGCAGTTATCGCTAAGATGGCTAAGGTTAAGATTATGCCGGTTGTCTATCAAGGACCTCGTGAACTCAAGGGGCTCTTGACAGGTGAACGTGTGGATATGAACTATGGTAATCCCATTGATATTTCAGATTTGAAGCGTTTGAATGACGAAAATATCCAAGAGGTTGCTCGTCGTATCCAGTCTGAATTTGATCGCCTTGATGAGGAAGCTTTGAGCTATCAAACAGGCAAGAAACCCAATCCTTTGACTTATATTTACCGAGTACCTCTCGCTATTGTGGCTATCATTGCGGTACTTTTGACCATGGCTTTCTCATATGTAGCTAGCTTTGTTTGGAATCCTGAAAAACACCGTGCCAAAGAAACTCAGAAATAAGCTAAAAACTCTATCAGACATAGATCTGATGTTCTGACCCCAAAAAGTTAGACAAATAATTTAAGCAAAGGATTTAGTTCTGTATTGTACAGGACTGAGTCCTTT
>NZ_JACLQK010000042.1:0-3332 GCF_016648645.1 Streptococcus sp. 22.1
GGCAGCGTCAGATGTGTATAATAGACTGTTATTAATTTTTTTTCTGAAATAAATGATTTCATTTTAGATAATTCAATGCCATTTATTTTCTCGTATTCCACTTTAAGACTAACATCGTCAAATCCAATCATTCTTGGTGATATACCAAGGGGTGCTACATACTGATTAGCCAAATATTCATTTTGAAAACTTTCTGATTTACTGAAATATTTTGAAATTGATTTTTCTTTTATCACTACTTTATTGGAATATGTTAAAATTTTTCTTCTCATAGCCATATATCCATTGAATTACTTTCTATGTGTTGTCCTGTAATATGTAAACTGGAATTCGAAGCCAGAAAGTAAGTAGCATCAACACAGAGTTTGGGGTCAGGAAGTTGTTCTCCCTTTTTTATTCTGTCAATGGTTTTTGTATATCCAAGTTCTGCTTTTTGAGTTGCATGCTCTAAATATAAATCCGTTTGCGCAGAAATTCCCACACTATTAACTCTGATACCATATTCTTTTAACTCCAATGCTAACGACCTTGTATATGACTCAAAAGCTGATTTAGAAATGCAATACAGCCCCAAATAGTTCAATGGTTTAAAAGCAGCATTTGAAGTAACATTCACTATAGAAGCTTCTTTTTGCAAAAACCGCTTTCTAAATAATAAAGATACCAAAAGCATATACGAAATAACATTTATTTGAAAAATTCTACTAGTATCACTACTAAAATCATAAATTGGACCAACTCCCATTGAAGTGGCAGCGTTATTTATTAAAGCATCAATTTTATCAACTTTAATACTATCAATAAATGTTCTTATGGACTCTTCACGCTCTAAATCCATAAAACTAATTTCAAATTTTTCCTTATAATAGTCCTTCAATTCCATTAGGTCTTCATTTTGATTTCTAGTTGTGCCTATTACTCTCCACCCCTCATAAAGAAATTTTTTTGTTAATGCAAGACCAAATCCCTTATTAACACCCGTTATTAAAACTGTTTTCATACAAAAAATACTCCATTTGTGTAAAGTACTATAATTCGACAATTTCGTTTAATACTTTTCGAATTACTTCAGTCTCTTTTCTTGCGATTGTTAAATTTGTTTCCATTTTTTTATTTTCAATAATACAATTTATAAATTCATTCCAAATCTCTGAGTATCCTGCTCTAGCATATCCTCTGTATAGTCGTCCTTGGTTCCAAACAAGTTTAGACTCATCACGTAAACTTCCCTCAGTACCTAACCAAGATGTCGAAGGAAGATAACTAATATCAGTAAGATTTTTTATTGTTAATTTTGATCCATCTTCTAAAGTACAATCAAAATTTGTCACATATTCCTCTGAACCTTGAATTAAGTTTAGTACTGCATAAGAAGATTTATTTTTTAATATACAAGTTACAAATATTTTACCATCTTGTTGTTTTTTGAGATACGAACTGACTACTTCATAATCTCCTAACCAAAATTCCATATAATCAAATGCATGTATGAACATATCATAAAGTGTTATTTCTAATGAGTCATTTAACCCCCAAAGGTTCGAATCGAGAAGTGTTGGAAAAGTAACGTTCAAATTAAATACTACTGGTTTTAAAGAAAGTGTCTTAAAAAGATGATCTTTAGCTAATCGACTTGCCTTCGTATACCTCCATTTCGTATCTACCGCAACAATCAAATCCTTTTCTTTCGATAGTGAAATTGATTTATCTAGTTCTTGTGGATAAACTGCTACTGGTTTTTCAACAAGAACATGTAAATTATTCTCCAAAGCTTGTTTCCATGAATGTAACATGTAACTCTGGAGTCATGGATATATATACAGCATCAAGACCCAAGTCTTTACTACTATTTAATAAAGATTCGCCATCATCAAAATATGCAATATTACTTAGTTTACTTTTAGCTAGTTCTATACGTTCTGGATTTATATCAGCAATTGCAACTATTTGAGTGTTATTATTCGCAATAATATTTGGAAACATACTACGCTCAGTATGACGACCAAAACCAATTAATCCAATTTTTAAAGTTTTATTATTCATATTTACAATCAATCCTTTATCTATATAAATTTATGTATAACTAAGCACTATAAAATTTATAGTAACTTATTATATATGTAAGTCTTTAATTTACTTCAATATAAGTTAACAATGGTAAAGAGTATCCAAATTCTTACTTTTTTCTGTTATACTTCCAGTACAAGTTAGCTATCTACTCTAATAATTAATTCATTTATACATAGAAAATCCACAAACTCCATTATCTTATTCTCAATATTCGTATTACTCTCTCCATACATTTTTTCAACAAGATTACTTAAAGTAATATCTTTGCCGATATTCTTCCAAATCTCTAAACTCATTGTGTTAATTTCAAATGCTCTATCTCGATTAAAAATATAAATCCTCCCATTAAATTTTCTAATTCTGAATTTCGGATTTTTTTGGTATTCTTTTAAATTTGTTTCAGCCATTCTATTCTCCTATCTCCATTTCAATAATCTTATCATTTACATAGTTAACCGACTCAATAATAGTTTCTTTTGCTACCGAAAATTTAGTTACATCACTTAAAAACAATTTTTCAAAACATCTGCTTAGTTCGACATAATTCTCACTTTTTTTTGATAGCACAAGTGCCTTGTAAACAACCCATTTCTCACGATCTACTGTTTCTCCTTCGTTTACTAAAAATAGTTCCATAAATTTAATGAACATATTTCGTGTTACAAAAAGAGATACTTCAAAAATCGTTTCAGTTAAATTTCCCCAAATATCAGGAAGTATATTATCAATTTCATTAACTAAAAGTACTCTTTGATAGCTAAGGAACTTTTCAATATCAATTTGATTACATATATGGATGAATGAATCTACGTTTTGTATTGCAATACTGTTTTTCATCCTATTAACAATGGACTTAACATCCCTAATACTCCAAGAATTTGGTAACTTAAATGAATTTCTAATTCTTTGGGACTCGTCAATTGAAATGTTTTCGATGCTTTTAATTAGATTGTCTATAGCTTCTTGAGAGTAAATTTCGATATCAAAATCCATTCCAGCATATCTTCTAAAAATAGTTATCTTACCATTTTTAAAATACGATTTCTTCTCATCGACAATTAAATTGCTAAAATCTCTTTTTATAATAAAGACATCTATATCAGATTCTTTATTCCCCATATCTTTAAATTCTGGATTTATAGCTGATTCTATTAACGAACCAGCTAAAAATACCAGATCATCTTCAGAAATTATCAACTCATTCTCTAATGATGTCAATAATTCATCTTGTTCTACACTAATATTATTTTTTAAATTCATAC
>NZ_JACLQK010000043.1:0-3022 GCF_016648645.1 Streptococcus sp. 22.1
ATTTTTCCTCCATTTCCTAAATTCTATTATAGCGCTATTTTAGAGAGTTTCAAGAAAATATAAGAAATTTAGACAAAGATAAGAAAACGATTACATAGAAAAGAGAGTGAATATCAAATATCAAAATTTTATCAGTCGTAAGAGTTTAAAAACACAAAAAATCCAGGACCTGCGCCTTGGATTTAGGAGATTATGAAAAAGAAAAGTTTTAGGATGGTTATAGTATATAAAGCAAAGCCTATAGTTTTCTTAAAGTAGACAAAAATTATTTTCTTGGATTTTTAAAAGGAAGTTGAAATTAATCAACTTCCTTAGTATAGATGTCTTATAAGAATAATTTTAGTCGATTTCCTGACTTATCTTACAATTGCTTTGCACGTCCATTTTCATCAAAGTGGTAAGTCACACCATTGATGGTACGTGTTTCGTTGGTTACGAGCTCACCAGAGTTTTCATCGTAATAACGAGTTCCCTTGTAGTCTGTAACGAAATCACCCTTCACTTGTTTACCTTCATAATCGAAGTAGAGGTGTTGACCATTGATGACTTGATCGAAGAGGAGGGCCTTACCATCCTTACCGAAGTAGTACCAGTGTCCATCTGCATAGACGAATTGGTTGGTTACAGCAGCACCTGTTTCAGCGTCGAAGTAGTAAGTTGGGTTGTCTTCTGCCCTGCTAGGAAAAGAAATATAAAACTTAGGTCTAGCTAATTTTCCACGAACTTGTTCGTTTGTTTCGTATTTGTTCATTGGATTGGCAGAGAAATAGTAAAGTTTCCCATCAATTTTTTTGAAACCTGCGACTTTTTTACCATTTTCTAGGTAGAACCAACTACCGCGAGATTTAACAAAACCAGCTTTTTCTACAGCTTCGCCAGTTTCATCATCATAGTAAGGTGGATTTTGATATATGTTAAAGGAACCACGAAGAACCTTTCCGTTTTGCTCAATATAGTAATCCTTCCCATCAATATTTATTTCCCCAGTTCTTCCATTACTGCTAAGGTAGTATAACTCGTTACCAATTTTAATAAACTGATCACGAGGGAGTTCTTTCCCTGCACCACTATCTTTATCGTAGTAGTAACCATTAAGAACAGCATCTTTAGCTTGAACACCATCATCATCAAAGTAAACGTGTACCCCATCAATGGTTTGTGAGCCTTTAAGGATATTACCTTGTGCATCTGCATAGTACCATTTACCATCATGGCTGAAGTATTGACCTTTTACAAGAGCTCCAGAATTTTTATCATAGAACTTACTAGGTGTTTCATAAGTATTGTAGTTCTCTTCACTGATTACTCGACCATTAGAATCAACTAATTCCCCCTTAGTTTGAATACCGTTATATGAATTAAAATTGACTTGAACTCCATCAATGATTTGGTCCCCTTTTAGAATCTTACCTTCAGCATTGACGTAGTACCAATTATCATTAACTTGGACATAGCGATTTGTTCCCAAATCTACTTTAGCACCAGAATCTTTGTCGTAGAAGTAGCCATCGTTACCAAAGAAACCTTTGGCTTGTCTACCCCCATAAGGGTCAAAGTATACAGGAACATTGTTAATGGTTTGAGAGCCTTTAAGAGGTTTTCCGTCATTTCCTACATAGTACCAGTTTTTACCAACTTGGACATAGCTATTGGTTACGAGTGCACCAGTAATTCCATCATAGTATTTATCGTTACTAGCAAAATCTCCCTTAACTTGTGCACCAGTTTCATTATCAAAGAAGTATTCAACGTTGTCGATGACGGTTGCTCCTTTGATGGCCTTGCTATCGGCTCCGATAAAGTAGGTTTTGTCTTTAACTGTTACGAAACGATTAGTAACTAGATTTCCAGAGTCTTTATCGTGAAATTGTTTGTTGTAGTCAAAATCTCCTTTCACTTGGATACCGTTATAGCCAAAGTAGACATGAGCGCCATCAATAGTTTGTTCACCTGTCAAGATTTTTCCATCGTTACCGATGTAGTACCAGTTGCCTTTAATTTGAACATAACGGTTTGTGCCTAGGTCGACTCGGTTACCATCTTGCCCATAGAAGTAGCCATCGTCACCAAAATTGTCGAAGACCTGTCTTCCATCATATGTAAAGTAAACCTGTTTACCATTTATAGTTTTAGCACCTTTTACACGAACACCCTGATCATCCACATAGTAGCGTTCATTTTGGTGGGTATAGTTATCGTAGGCAATAACGTAGTTGTTAGTGACTAGTGCACCAGAATCTTTGTCGTAATAATGTTCTTTATTGTCAGTATCATTTCTAACAAAATACCCTTTGACTTGAACGCCGCTTTGATAAAAGTAAACCTTAACGCCATCAATAGTTTGCTCACCTTTTAAGATAGCACCGTCCTTACCGGCGTAAAACCAATAATCACCAAGTTGAAAATAACGGTTTGTCCCGAAATCAACTTGTTTTCCGTCCTTGTCGTAATAACGGCCATCAGAAGCAAATCTATTCCTAACTTGTTCACCGTAGTCGTCAAAATAATTCCATTCCCCATTAATTTCTTTGGGACCGATTACTTTATTGCCATTTTCATCTAGGTAATAGGTGCTACCGTAACTCTCAACGAATTTATTAGTAACAAGAGCACCAGAATCTTTGTCATAATAGTGACCGTCCCAGGTAAATTCCCCTTTAACCTGAACACCACTATCTCTAAAGTAGACCTTAACGCCATCAATAGTTTGTGGTCCAGTCAGGTCTTTACCGCTAGCATCTTTGTAATGCCAGTAGCCATATTCGTCTCTATAGTATTGACCACCGGTGACATTGGTTTCACTATTGGTATCTGCGGTTGCTGTTGCAGTCTCATTGGCAGCTCGGTCTGTAGTTACGGCTTCACGTGTTTGGCCTGTGGCTGATTCTGCAGGTGCTTGACTTTCGCTTGCAGTAGTTGAAGCAGTCTCACTGGCAACTTCAAAGCTTGCTGTAGAATTTGTGGCTTGTTCTGAGACATTTGTGGTGTTTTCTGTGCTAGCAACATTTTCAGTAGTAGCAGG
>NZ_JACLQK010000044.1:0-2256 GCF_016648645.1 Streptococcus sp. 22.1
TTCTCTTCTAGACATAAAAATACCTCTTAAGTAGATTTTAGGTATTTACCTTGTCTACTTAAGAGGTATCATATCATTCTCACGGGTGGTTTTGACTTATGTCGAAAAATTGTCTGGGGTCACTTGGCAATCGACCTACTTTTTATCCTTGAAAAAATCTGATATGATAATTTTATGGTTAGATACAAAGCGACAATTTCCTATGATGGTACACTTTTCTCAGGTTTTCAAAGACAACCAATTGCACGTTCGATTCAAGAAGAGCTTGAAAAGACTCTTTTACGGTTAAATAGCGGAACACCTGTCACCGTTCATGGAGCGGGTCGTACAGATGCAGGTGTTCATGCCTATGGACAAGTTATACACTTCGATTTGCCCCAAGAGCGAGATCCAGAGAAGTTACGTTTTGGTTTAGATACGCAATGTCCAGATGATATTGATGTTGTTAGTATTGAACTTGTATCAGAAGAATTTCATGCACGATACAATAAACACAGTAAAACTTATGAGTTCTTAGTAGATGCAGGGCGACCTAAGAACCCTATGATGCGTAATTATGCGACCCACTATCCCTACCCTCTAAGTTTAGCACCTATGCAGGAGGCTGCTAAGGATTTGGTCGGCACACATGATTTTACAGGCTTCACAGCTTCGGGAACTTCTGTAGAAAATAAAGTACGCACAATTACACAAGCTAGTGTATCTATCGATGAGAAAACTGGATTTTATATCTTTACTTTTTCTGGCAATGGTTTTCTCTATAAGCAAGTTAGAAATATGGTCGGTACCTTGTTGAAGATTGGCAATGGTCGCATGCCTGTTTCGCAAGTTAAGACAGTGTTGGAAAGTCGTGATCGTAATCTCGCAGGACCAACAGCAGCAGGAAATGGATTATATTTGAAGGAGATAAGATATGAGTGATGAATTGATTTTAGCGATTTCAGGGAATGATATTTTTAGTGGTGGCGGACTTCATGCAGATTTAGCGACGTTTACCACTAATAAACAGCATGGATTTGTGGCTCTTACCTGTTTGACAGCTATGACTGAGAATGGTTTTGAGGTCATTCCGGTTGATACTAATGTTTTTAAACAACAACTTGACTCACTAAAAGATGTCCCATTCTCAGCAATTAAAATTGGTTTGTTGCCTAACGTTGAGATCGCAGAATTAACGTTGGATTTTGTTAAAAAACATTCTGATATTCCAATTGTCTTGGATCCTGTTTTAGTATGTAAGGAGACTCATGACGTTGAAGTTTCTCAACTACGTGATGAATTGGTTAAATTTTTCCCTTATATCACGGTTATCACTCCGAACTTACCTGAAGTCGAACTGCTTATAGATAGAAAGGTTAAGACTCTTGATGATATGAAGCATGCGGCTAGCTATCTCAATGAATTAGGTGCTAAGACTGTCGTTGTTAAAGGTGGAAACCGCTTGGATGGTAATAAAGCGATAGATGTCTTTTATGATGGAACAGATTACAAATTGTTTGAAGAAGCTGTGCTAGACAAAAACAATACAGGTGCAGGATGTACATTTGCTTCAAGTATAGCTAGTGAATTAGTTAAAGGATGTTCAGAAACTGAAGCTGTAGCAAATGCTAAAGCCTTTGTTTATGAATCAATTAAACAGTCAAATGAATTTGGAGTAGTTCAATATGCAAAATAAGAAAACAAAAGAGCTAACATTATTAGCTATCTTAACGGCTTTATCAGTGACCTTTGGATTCGTAGCTAAAATTCCGACTCCAACAGGGCTTTTAACTTTGGTAGATGCAGGAATCTACTTCACAGCCTTCTATCTTGGCAAGAAAGAAGGGGCAATTGTGGGAGGACTATCTGCATTTTTGATAGATTTGCTATCATCTGCTCCGCAATGGATGTTTATCAGTTTGTTAATCCATGGTGCACAAGGTTATTTTGCTGGATTTAAGGGTAACTATCGTATCCTAGGTCTTCTGATTGCTACAATTGTGATGGTGGGTGGCTATGCACTTGCTTCAGTATTTATGTATGGAACAGGAGCTTCAATCGCAGAAGTGATTCCTAATTTCTGCCAAAACGCTCTCGGCCTAGTCGTTGGATGGGTATTGTATCAAGGATTCAAAAAGGTTCAATCTAAAAAAGATTAATAGCTTTACTAAACCCTATTGACAATAACTAAATTGAGTGTTAAGATATAAAAGTTGTCTTAACAGACTTGCCACAAACTTGAAAAGGTTCCAAAACTTTAAAAAAGTTATTGACAAG
>NZ_JACLQK010000045.1:0-2206 GCF_016648645.1 Streptococcus sp. 22.1
AAAGGACTCAGTCCTGTACAATACAGAACTAAATCCTTTGCTTAAATTATTTGTCTAACTTTTTGGGGTCAGAACAATATTTCGAGTGGATATGGTTATTCCAAATTTATAGGAGAAAAATATTTAAAACTGTTTTCTGAAAAAGGTGGCGAGACAACAATTATTAGGACTGGTAATGTACTTGGTAGTGAAAAAATAAGAAAGCCAAATTCTAAAGATGCGATTTGGAATCTAGCAAAAGCAATAAATATATTAAAACTTGCACCGAAAGATTTCTTTTCAAATAGTCCGATGTTTTATTCTGCAAAAGTAGATGAACTGTCAAAAATAATTGTTGAAAGTATTGATAAAGATGTTTTACTTGTCAACGCTGTTACTAGTCAGCCTGTGACACTGTTTGAGTATATAAAGGCTATTGAAATGGCTACTGAAGATATTATAAACCCCGAAGAAATAACTGTATGGAAAGACAGACTTAGTTCATTAAGGAATCAGGGGATTTGGATTGATATTCCAGAAGATAAATCTAATTTTTTGATGATTCCTAATAATATTTTGTCTAAAAATTATATTAATGTTTTAAGTGAATGTGATCTAAATTATTTATCTGACAATATATATAATTATTTGAAGGAGGATTTAAAATGATTTTTAGCGATATTTTCTGGAAATATAATTGTAAAGTAGCTATTGAATACGATGGACTTCAAATATCGTATGATGAACTATGCGACAAAGTAAATTATTTTAGTAAATTATTATTGAGAGAAGGAGTTAAGGTAGGTTCTAAAATTTTAATTAAATCTGAAAAATGTCCGGATTTAGTATATTTTATTTTTGCTATCTGGAACCTTGGAGCAACATACGTGCCTCTTAGTTATGACGCTAATCACGATTATGAAACCATGCTAATCAATGAATTATCACCAGATTTCATTATTAAAATATCTAAAGATAGTAATCAGATAGAAAAAGTTGGAAGTCATTATAGAAAGATTATTGATAGTCAATTAACAGAAAATCTGTTTTGTAATTCTAGTCATGATACAGCATATATATTGTTTAGTTCTGGAACAACTGGTCAACCAAAGGGCGCTAAAATCTCATATAAAAATTTAAATAATTTATGTAGTTGGATAGAATGTTTTTTTTCAGCTGAGGAAGTGTCACATGTTGTTTGGGGGGCATCAATATCATTTGATTTATCGATTTTAGAATTGATTGTAACATTTTTACATGGCGGTACTCTATATATTAAACAAACTTTACTTGAAATAAACCAAACTAGTGATATTAGTTTAAGTTGTATTTTTGCCACTCCGACTGTCTTTGATAATTTAAATGGAGATAAGTTAAACACGTTCAAATTAAAAACTATCTTTTTAGGAGGTGAAACATTACATCCTGCAAAAGCTAATAAGATTAGGAATAATTATAATTCAGTAAGATTAATTAACGCGTATGGACCTACTGAAAATACAATAGTAAGTACAGTTTATGAAATTACTGACTCAATACAAAATAGTAGGGTTCCAATCGGAAAACCAATTAAGGGAGTAAGTTATGAAATTTGGAACGATAGCGGTATTGAGAAAATGGAAGGAGAGTTAATACTTTTTGGAGAAAACTTAGGCTCAGGCTATACTTTGGAAAAGTTAAATAATGAATATTTTGGAATCAAAGATGGAAAAAAATTCTTTAGAACAGGTGACCTTGTTAGAAGAAACCATCTTGACCAACTGGAATATTTAGGACGAAAAGATTTTGAAATAAAAATCAATGGCCAAAAGGCTAACTTGCAAGGGATAGAATCAATTATAATGAAATATCCTTCGATTAAGGATGCAATTGTGGTCAAGAATGATCAGAATATTCTTGAATCTTATATAATAGTAGAAGATGGTAGTAATCTTGATACAAATTCCTTACGCAATTTTCTTTTGAGTTATTTGCCTTCTTACTCAGTTCCTTCAAAAATAAATATTGTTTCAAATTTTAAGTTTAATAACAGTGGTAAAAAGATTGCGATTTCATCAAATTATATCCCCAAATATGATCACAATGAAAAATTAGATTTTAAAGAATATCTTATAAATTCTCTTAGTGAGATGTGTGGTATTCAAGTTAAAGAAGAAGATGATTTCTTCTCAGTTGGAGGTGATTCAATTCGTGGAATGATTCTAATTATGGAATTAAACAGTAAATT
>NZ_JACLQK010000046.1:0-2069 GCF_016648645.1 Streptococcus sp. 22.1
TCTTCATAAGTCAATTTCATAATAAAAACACCCCAAAAGTTAGATTTTTTCTGTCTAACTTTTGGGGTGCAGTTCATATTGGGGTTTTTAAAATCCAAATATTCAAGATCTGTACTCGAATCAGTATATACATCTGTTGTTGATAAATAAATTATCTTTTTGTTTCTACCATATCTCGCAAGATTAATTAATGACTCCATAGAATAAGAATTCACTTGGAGTAAGTCTTCTGCTGGCAAAATGTGGTTTACTCTTGCAGCTATATGAACAATATGTCTAACTTCAATTGAAAGTTTTTTAAAATCACCTTTTGATAGACCTAAGTATTCAGTTTCAAGATTACCTTTAATGACTTCAATTCGTTCAATAAGACTTTCATCATATAAATCAAACTCTATAAGTTTATCAATAATTCTGAGTTTATCACCCGTTCTTTCGAGGCAAATTACAAAGTTACCTTTATCTAATAATTGTTTTAAAACGTGTATGCCTACAAATCCAGTAGCACCTGTCAACAGTATTTTCTCTCTTCCTCCAGTCTCTAATAAACGAGTTTTTGAAAAAGAAAAATCACTAAAATAATCTTTTAAACGTTTCTCTGCTTTCAATTGGTACTTGCACTCAAAATTAGAAGATAATTTACCATTATTATTCTCTAAACTGAAATTTGAAATTATTTTTGACACCTCATATATAGATGAAGCTCTAACAAAATCAGAAATCATAATATTAACATTAAATGCTTGATTGATTTCATTTAATAGTGAGATTATATAAATAGAATCTCCACCTTGCTCTATAAAACCCTCATCATAGGAAATCTGTTTTGATGAAATGTATTTAGAATATATTCGATATAACTCTTCCTTAACATTTTGAGTAGTTTCTAAAGATTTATTAATAATAGTATTCTCAAACCAAAAATGTTCTTTTAAATAATATGCGGGTGGTAAAGGTATCTTCTGTTCACTTATTTCAAAAATAAGATTTTTGCATGTGATATTATTCCAGGAATTTACTAACAAATCATAAAATATATTTAAACTATATCTCCCATTATTTGTAGTTGAAACAAGGTTAATATTTTTATAAGTTTCAGTTAACTCACGAATAAGGTTATTCGAAACAGTACGACTCCCAATTTCTATAATTTCGTCTATCTCGGAACTTTTGAATACTTCTTTTAAACCAGAATAAAAATCTACTGGATCAAGCATTTGATTGCTCCAGTACTTACTGCAAAATTCATTATTATTATTAATATTTTTCTCGCTAGATGAATAAAAGTTAATTATAGATTTTCTAAATGAAAAATTGATACACTTAGAAAGACTTTCACTTGACTTTTTCAGAAGATTTGAATGAAACGGAAATGTGTTATTCAGAATTTTGAACCTAATGTTCTCTTGAATGCAATATTCTTGTATTTCATTGACCCTTTCAATTGTGTCAGAAACTGCAATCTCATTAGCTGAATTTCTAACAGATGCTCTTACTTTAAACTGCTCTTGTATTTTATGTAGTTGATCCTCTTCAGCAGTTAATAAAATCATTTTTCCACTCAATGCCGATTCTTCCATAGCTTTCCCACGAAAATAAACAAGACGAATTGCATCTTCAATTGACATTATTCCTGCTACACACGCTGCTGAAATCTCTCCTAAACTATGCCCAATAACACCTTCTATATTTGTGTACCGTGATATTTCCTTCCCCAAAACAATTTGAGGAATAACTGTTGATAACTGAATAATTACACTTTCATTTTCACAATAAACTTTGTTCTTCAATAAAACTTCAGATACTTTTTGACTTGCTTTTTTATCCAATCTATCAATAATATCAAGACAAATATCAACTGCTTGCCTAAAGCTACTGATATTTTCATAATAATCAGAGAAATTCATAAGCTTTGTTGATTGACCTGAAAATACCAATAGGGTCTTCGAACGTTCAATTCCCTTTAAATAACTTCCTACAATTTCGACCTTATCATCTTTAGAATCATAAACAATAGCTTTGTCAATAGATTTATTAATATTCTTTTTCATATAAGAACTGTCTTGAAT
>NZ_JACLQK010000047.1:0-1818 GCF_016648645.1 Streptococcus sp. 22.1
TTTATAAGTTATGTAGGTCTAAATTACCTGAGTACTTAGGTTTTGTGAAACTAAAATTTGTTTCAAATATTCCACTTACTCGAAACGGAAAAGTAGACATAAAAAAACTAAAGAATTTTGTAATTGAATCTGAAAAGGTACAGATTACAAATAATTCTAGTTTGGAAGAAAAACTACAAGTAGTTTGGCGTGATATTCTTGGAATCCAGGAAATTAACCCAGAAGAAAATTTTTTTGATATTGGTGGAAGCTCTTTAAAAATTTTTAAGCTTATTGAAACTATAAATATTAAATTCAATCTTAACCTTACTATTACTGATATTTTTGAGTTTCCTTCAATAAAATTAATGGCTGAATTTATAGATGATAAAAAAATTGATAAGATAAACGTTACTCAAAAAAAGTTTAGATCTGTAAGAAGGAGAAACTGATATGGAAAACTATACTGAGAATGATATTGCAATTGTAGGGTTAGGGGTTAGATTATCTGATGAAACAAATGATTTTTTAAGTTTCTGGAATAAATTACTGAATAAAAAAGATTTTTTCATAAGAGAAGAATTTAAAGAAAATTTTAGGAAAGTATATTCTAAGATAAATGATTCAACTATGTTTTCAGCTAGTCGCTTTAAAATTCCTAAAGTTGAAGCTGATTTTATGGATCCACAGCACAGAATAATATTAGAGTTGGCTGCGGAGTGCCTAGACAGTGCAGATGTTGATCTAGAAAAATATAGCAGAAATGTTGGTGTTTTTACATCGGCGTCTCCTTCTTCATATCTTTATGAAATAGTTAGTAAAAAAGAAAGTTTCCAAAGTAATGTTAATAATATTTTAAATGGAACCACTCACGATAATATACCAACGATGATATCGTATAAATTGGATTTACGAGGTCCTTCATTAAATGTGGGGTCGAACTGTTCTTCATCTGGTGTAGCAGTTTCTTTAGCAGTACAAAGTTTGTTAAATTATCAATGTGACTATGCTCTTGTAGCCTCAGCAAGTGTTAGACTACCTGATGAGAAAGGTTATATTTACGAAGCTGGAGGGATAAATAGTGAGGATGGTTTTTGTAGACCATATTCGGAAAATGCTACTGGAACTGTTCCAGGTGAAGGAGCTGGTGTAATACTTTTGAAAAGAGCAGAGGATGCTAAACAGGATAATGATTTTATATATGCAATAATATCTGCTACTGGTATAAATAATGATGGCTCTAGGAAAATTGGATATTCTGCACCAAGTATTGTAGGGCAAGAAACACTGATGAAAAATACTCTGTATCAATTTGATATAGATCCTAGCCAGTTTATTTATTTTGAAGGTCATGGAACGGGCACTCAAATAGGCGATCCTGTAGAACTAAAATCAATTGGTAAGGTATTTAAAAATCAGAAAGTATATTTAGGCTCTTTAAAAGCTAATCTTGGTCATGCGGATAGTGCTGCTACTATTTTAAGCATTATAAAAGTGGCTTTGATGGCTTTGTTTGGACAAATACCTCCTCAAATTAATTTTATTAAACCTAATAAACTTTTTGATTGGGCTTCATCTTCTTTAAATGTTAATACTGAGGTAGTGGAGTGGAGTAAAGATAAACAATATGCAGGAATTCTATCATTAGGAGTAGGAGGTACAAATTGCTTTATAGTAATGAAACGCCCATTAGAAGGTTTAAAGCAAACAATATCAGAAAGAAAAAAGTATTTTTTTCCTATCAAGTCACAATCAAATGATATTTTAAACATAGAAATTGGAGAGCTAACAAAGAAAATAAATTCTTCTAAATCTTTAGGATTACTAAATTTTCTAGAT
>NZ_JACLQK010000048.1:0-1794 GCF_016648645.1 Streptococcus sp. 22.1
TGATATGCCCCCTGTCAAGTAGACAGGTTAAATATCTAAAAAAGTGTCTGTTTTTGAAGGTCAGTCGTACATAATAAATGTACGGCTGTTTTTTTATGCAGACCACTTAGACTTGTACTTTTCAATTTTGTTATTCTTAGCGATTGGGTATGACAAAGGATGTTCTGATGATAAGGCAGCGTTTCTTACTGCCAAAGGCGTTTTACAGTCATACCTACTTTGTGGACGCTCTTGACAGTAAAATCGGATATAGTCTTTGATGGCATATCGGAGGGAGGCCTCATCTGAAATCTCATACATCTGATACATTTCCGATTTTATAATTCCCCAAAAACCTTCTATTGGTCCGTTATCAATACAATGGCCCACTCTTGACATGGATTGAATCATATCAGTATCTTTCAGCTTTTTTTGAAAGTTCTTATTGGTATATTGAAACCCTCTATCGCTGTGAAATATAGGCTTCGCTGCGGGATTTTTTTCAATGGCTTTGTCAAATGTTTTGAAGACCAGCCGATTGTCATTTCGACCACTTATGACAAAAGCAATAGGATAGCGGTCATATAAATCAAGTATGACACTAAGATAGAGTTTCTTATGAGAGTTAGGAATCTTAAACTCTGTAACATCTGTTACCCATTTTTTGTTCGGAGCAGTTGTATAGAAGTTTCTTGCCAACTTATTTTCTGCAGTTTCTTTAGGCTTGGCAGTCTTGTATTTTTTCCTTTTCTTACGGATAAAAGCGTGGATATCGAGTACTTTCATAATTCGGTGAATTCTCTTTCTTGAGTAATTCGTATGATTGAAATGATTGATCCAATCGGTCATTCTTCGGTATCCCAAGATGTGTGAAAAACGTTCGTCATATTCTTTAATTAATTCCGCAATTTCGCTGTTTAATTGTTCTTGTTCTGGAACTATTCTATGTTTCCATTTATAAAATGCAGACCTCGTAATGCCGAGCTGATGACACATCCAGCTAATGCTCCACCCTTTGTTGGTGTTGAAGTCTTCGATCGCTAAGTATTTTGATTCGTGGCGCTGTTTGCCTAGCCTCACATCCTTCCGAATTCTTTCACTTTTTTTAAGAGTTCAACAGTCATATCCTTTTCTTCTAACTGACGTTTTAAGCGCACATTTTCTCTTCGTAAACGTTCTAATTCATCAACCTCATCATCTAGTTTGTGATGACCCCTTTTGTCAACTAAACCTTCTTCACCATCACTATCATACTTTTTCACCCACGAATACACTTGGCTATAAGAAACATCATAAAGTGATGCCGTTTCCTTATAATTGCGATTATGTTCAATACAATAGTTGACAATCTCTTTGCGTTCATCAATAGTGGTTTTACGTCTTGCTTTTGCCATATAGACCTCCCGTTTTGGATTGTAATCCTTAAGTTCTATATTGGCATTATACATCCTAATCCACTTTCTTAAAAGTCCTGAAGAAATATCATACTGATGACCTAAATCAATAGATGAAGCCTCACCACTAATACATTTTTCTACAAGTTCCATTTTAAATTCTTTTGAATAGGAACGGTTTTTTGTTTTCTTTGTGAATCCTAAAATCCCATATTTTTTATAGATGGCAGCCCAATCTTGAATCGTCCTTGTGGAAATATGGAGACAGTTACATATCTCAGATCTAGAACGATTACCATTAATATAATCGAGACAAGCTTGTTCTTTCTCGTATGGGGTGAACCTTTCTCTTCTAGACATAAAAATACCTCTTAAGTAGATTTTAGGTATTTACCTTGTCTACTTAAGAGGTATCATATCA
>NZ_JACLQK010000049.1:0-1676 GCF_016648645.1 Streptococcus sp. 22.1
ATTTAAATTAATCTAAAGAAAGTTGATTTTTCAACTGAATAATATTAAAAGAATATCGAGTTGTAGTTATGTTGAAAGTAATCTTATAAGTGAGTAATTAGGAGTAGAATACGACAACCTTATCTTTTTAGTAGAGTAGCTTGTTATATTTTCTATGAAAAATCAATTGACTTTATGACTATTTATCGTCTTTTTTTACCATATTTTTAACGCCTTCGATTGCGCCTTCAACGGCATCTTTTGCGTCTTCTGCCACTTCTTTAACTTTAGAAACTACTTTTTCTGCAGCCCCTTCTTTTTCTGTTTTCTCGTCGCCAGTCAATTTACCGACACCTTCTTTGATCGCACCTTTTGCTTGATTTAATTTTTCTTCTGTAGACATAGTCTTACCTCCATATTTTTTTATTTGTACGTTTTTAAATATCCAAATTAATGAACACGTGGTTTTTCATTTGATGAAGAGTCAGTTACAGCTTCTACGCCTTCACCAACTTTTTCTTTAACTGCTGAGAATCCATTCCCCAAACCTGTTTTAACATTTTCAAACTGTTCAGATGCAAATTCACCTGTTGATTCAACTGTACCAGTTACACGATCTTGCAAGCTTACTGAATCTGCTTCATGTTGTTCTTTTGTTTTAATATCGACAACATTCACGTTCACTTCAACAACTTCCAAATCTGTGATTTTAGAAACTTGTTCTACAACTACTTCTTTAATGTGTTTGTACAAGTCAGGAACATTCTTTTGATATTCCACAACTACATTCAAGTCAACAGCGACTTGTTCTTTACCAACTTCAACGTTTACACCATTGGCAACATTGTCAGTGTTAACAATCTTATCAGCTAGATTAGAGAAAAATCCGCCATCTACAGCCAACAAGCCGTCTACTTTTTCTAAAGAAAGTCCGATGATTTTTTGGATGACTTTATCTTCGTAAGTCAATTCTCCTTTTACTGCATCTACTTTTTTAGTAGGTTCTTTTTTATCCACATTTTTTTCGTTTGACATATGAAACTCCTTTATTATTTAAATAGACCTTTTTGTTGTAAGTAAAATCCAACTCCAGCTCCTATGACGGCGAAGATTAAAACAAACAATGTTTTAAAGAACCCATAGGACAAGGTGCAGCAAGCTAAAATAACACCTGCTAATCCAAACAGTAGTGGGTACTGGTATTTTTTAAACCATTCCATTTTTTACTTCCTTACTTTACACGACTCACAGTTTTTTTAGCTGGTGTTTTAGGCTTATAATCTTTTACAGAAACATAAAGCTTAACACCATGATTCATTCCAAAAAACTGTGTCAATCCATTACCGATCTCATCTTTTATAGACTGAGTTCTTTTAATAATATTATCTGAGGGAAGAATTTCTCCTTCCACGGAAACTAAACATTTATTTTTCCGACTATTTACATGAACTTTAGGATTCTTAATGAAGTTATTTTCATTAACTACACTACGAACAAATCCTTCAATAGCAGAATTTTTTAGTTTTAGCTTACCACCTGCATCTTCTAACTTTATCTCTAAATGTTGTTTAGGATAAAAGATGATTACTAGCATAAATAATAAAATTAAAATTGAGAGAGCCAAGGAACCCCAGAAAAGATATCTTGAAAGATAATATTCTAAAAAGGAAATTCTCTTCCAATTAACTAATTGGAGT